>NZ_JAAHGN010000744.1:0-3838 GCF_010672485.1 Moorena sp. SIO2C4
TATTTAGGGGAGTTGTCCGCTAGGATTCGGGCCTTACTGCGCCGGGGAAATACTACCTTACCACCTGTACTGGAATGGGATTCTCTCCGCCTTGACCCCAGTACCTGTGAAGTGTTCTATGAAGACCGCCTCTTGTCCCTAAGTCCAAAAGAGTATGCTCTGCTGGAATTTTTCCTGCGCCATCCTCGCCGTGTGTTTAGCCGTGCTCAAATCCTGGAAAACCTCTGGTCCTTTGAACGACTACCAGAAGAAGCAACCGTTAAAGCTCATATCCGAGGTTTACGACAGAAACTGGAGGCAGCAGGAGCTCCTTCTGATTTAATTGAGACAGTCTATGGTTTGGGTTATCGTCTGAAAGAAAAACCCTAATCTAACTATTCAGTTGTTACTGTTTAAGGTTGGCAGGTTGGCAGGTTTAAAGTTGGCAGGTTGGCAGGTTTAAAGTTGGCAGGTTGGCAGGTTTAAAGTTGGCAGGTTGGCAGGTTGACGGTATTCCTGAACTAAGGAATGATATCAAGTATAGTTGGGTCAGTTACCAATTACCAATTACCAATTACTAATTACCGATTAAGCTGTTGTGCATTTAAACTGTATATAGCGTAAAATCAAATAAAAAAGATAGATAACACTCCCCTTTTGCCTTTGGGTGCATCTCAATGCATGCAAAAACACTCAGGACAATAGAAGTATAATATCATGTTATGACATTACCCTTAATAAAAATCTCCCCCATCTCCCTATATTCCCCTCCTGGGAGGGGTTAGGGGTGGGTTCCTATCTCCCCCTCTCCCCAACCGCCCCACACTTCCCGCGCCCCCGCCCCACACTTCCTTTAGTTATAGATTTACAAGTTTAAGATGCACCCTTGCCTTTTGCCTTTTGCCTTTTGCTTTTTTCCTTGATAAAACGCACTTAAAATTCGTTTTATATTACTAATTACTAATTACTAATTACCATATGTTTAAAGGTCTGCGCTGGCGTCTTTTGTTGTATTACCTGATGGTAATGGCCGCAATTTTGAGTGTATTTGGTGCGGGTGTGTATGTTTTTTTAACACAGAGTCTGTACCAGCAACTTGACAAAAAACTACGGACTTTAGCCCAATCCGCCGCCCCCTCATTTACTGAAGTAGAAGAGAAAGGGAGTCAATACATTGAACAAGTTGATGAAGTCCCCTGGCGAGATATATTTAACCGAGATCAACAAAGCCTAGAATGGTTTGATGATAAGGGTAAACTATTGGCAAGCCGAGGTGCGATTGTGTTGAGTTTCCCGCCAAAACTGGGTTCGTGGACTCTACAACTCCCCGAGACATCAGAGCCAATTAGGACGTTTACAATTTCTGTTTTTAAGGACACCTCGAAACCAAGCCAACCATCCCTAGAGGGCTATATTCGAGCCAGTCAATCCACAGAGGATGTAGAAATTGTCCAAAGCCAACTATTTTGGGGATTAGGAATGGGAGGAATGATCGCTCTAGGGTTTGTTGGTATCGGTGGACTTTGGCTGACCCAGAAAGCTCTTGAGCCGATTGAGCAAAGTTTTAAGCAGCTTAAACAGTTTACTGCTGATGCCTCCCATGAATTGCGCAGTCCTCTGACAGCAATTAAAGCCTCTGTGGATGTGATGCGAAATCATCCTGAGCGAATTCATCCCAAGGATGCTAAGAAGTTAGTGGCTATTGCTAGCGCGACGGATCAGATGAGCAACTTAGCAGAAGACTTACTATTTTTAGCTCGCACTGATGCTGCTTTGTCAATTCCGACCCGAAAGTCAGTCCCAATTTCCCTCAACACAGTTTTGCAGAATGTGGTGGAATTGTTAGAATCATTTGCTCAAGATAAGCAGATTACCTTGGAATATCACTGCCTGACAACAGTGTCTGTCATTGGGGATGAAGGGCAACTGACCCGTTTATTTTCCAACTTGCTAGAGAATGCCCTGCAATACACACCCCCTAAAGGAAAAGTGGTTCTTACTGTTGCCAAACAGAATCGCTGTGCCCTGGTCATGATTGAGGACACTGGCATTGGTATTGCCCCTGAACATCAGCCTTTTGTGTTTGATCGCTTCTGGCGTGCGGATAAAGCTCGTTCTCGCCGAGAGAGGGGTACGGGCTTGGGACTTGCGATCGCTCAAGCAATCACTCACAATCATGGGGGAAAAATCACCCTTACGTCTGAGGTTGGGGTTGGTAGCTGCTTTGAGATACGTTTACCGCTGGTTTAGGAAAATAGCTTCTAGGTTGGGATTTTATTGTCTGATCATTATACCATTTCCCTAATCCCTACTCCCTAATTTCTATCCTTACCGAATTTTTTACTTTTGGGTAATAATCTCAAAATATGAAGCCCAGGAAATCATCAATTTAGTTGGGAGGTACTGTGGTGAATCAAATGCAGCAAATACTAAACAATAACAATAGTTCCGGGTTAGGGTGGGTATTTACAGGCTTGATTCTAGCAGGTCTAACCCCCCAACAGGCACAAGATGAAATTCAGGGTAATTTAGACTCTGGCACCCTCAAAATTTTCGGAGAACTTGCCAAAACGTCTATAGGCAGATTGTGCCTAGGAGGAAATCATCCTTCTTATACCAATACCAAATACCAATACCAATTCTCTAAATACCTGCAACAGATAAACTCCCCCTTTTGGGAATGGGGAATGGGGAATGGTCGGAAAATTTGGTTAATTAATCATCAGGCTTCTAGACTTGATCTAAATTAGCTTTCCAATCAGTGAGAATGTTAAGTATTCAGCCGTCAGCCGTGAGCTTTGAGCTCACGCTACGCAAACAGCCGTCAGCTGACGTAACAGAAATTAAACCAATGCTTACTTGTTTTATTCAAAAGCACCTCAAGTAGCGTGGGTGGCACAGGCTTCGACGCTGTGATGTAGCACATAAGCTGATAGCTGAATGCTGAATGCTGAATGCTTATCTATACCTCGGTCACTATAGCTCGATAAATTAGTTGGAAAGCGTTAACCATACCTAGCATTCAGGAGAGATGATCTAAATGAAAACTCGCATTAAGTTGCTAACAGGTATTCTGGGATTAAGTGCTCTGATCAGTTTCCCGGCAATAGCGCAAGAAAAAACCGAAAACTCAGTTAAAGATGCTGTCAATGGTGCAACTGAGTCTATGGTAGAAAGCGCCCCCGATTCCTTGAGCAAACCCCTTCAAGAGGGTGAAAAGGTAGAAATGCCAGCTACCACTGAGGCTGAATCTACAGCCAGTAACCTTGTAGAGCAAGCTGCGAGCAATGATCAATTCCAAACCCTTGTTAAAGCAATTGAGGCAGCAGGCTTAACGGAAACCTTGGCTGGTGAAGGACCCTACACTGTTTTTGCTCCCACCGATGACGCTTTTGCTGCACTGCCAGCAAATACCTTAGACAGTCTACTACAACCAGAAAACAAAGAGGTACTGGTAAAGCTGCTAGAGTATCATGTTGTAAGTGGTGCAGTTCCTAGCAGTCAAATCCAGTCGGGAGAAATTATCACTATGGCTGGAAAATCGGTGGCAGTACACGTGGGTGAAGACGGTAATGTTACTGTCAACAATGCTCAGGTAACTCAAGCAGATATTGAAGCCAGTAACGGCATTATTCATGTTGTTAACCATGTAATTTTGCCCTCAAGATCTCATGCTCAATCGGAACCAGCACCAACAGGAGTCATGCCAAATTCAGATGGCGAATTAAATTCGCCAAGGTCAAGCGCACCTGCTGAATAAGTTTGGTGTTTGTGGGAATTATATCCCGTCCGTTTGACTACTTATTAGTTAGGTTTATTCGATAATTTGATAGTGTAAAGTTTGACTTAATACTTAACA
>NZ_JAAHGN010000745.1:0-3836 GCF_010672485.1 Moorena sp. SIO2C4
TCCCTTACCTTTTGTCCTACTACCAATCCCCGCCTCTTCTATGGTAAGGGTACCTGTTTGAACGATAACGTTTCCAGCATTTCCATTATCCCCAGAGGTGAGGCTATTGATTCCAGCACTTTTGAGGGATATGGATTCACCACTGATCACGGTGATTGGTGGGGCCTGATCGCTACGGTTGTTATTTCTGTTGATTCCGAAACTTTCCAATGCGATCGCACCAGCCGCAGTAATGGTGACTGCTCCTCCGCCAGTATCAATGCTCCCATCCATTAATTCCACATCACCACTACCGGAGTTGTCACTATCCGCTTCCAGGACTAGATTCAGGAAACCACTGTTGGCCTTAATATCAAACTTTTTGAGACTAATATCATTGGCCGCTTGCAAACTTAGAGTGACTTCACCGTCTGTAGTTTTGGTAATCCCAAAGTCATCTGCAGTGATATTTCCTTCCTGAGTGCCTGTGTTTCCAGTAGTGATGGTGACATTGGTGCCACCATTGAGTTGAGCTTCAAACAAGCCAACTTGATCTCCTAATACCGTTACTTTGCCGCCGGTTTGTCCTGGAGCGAGGTTGGCAGCGCTTAGGGTACCAGAGATCATCACCGTTCCTGGCTCAAGTGGCACTACAGTACCGGAATCGGTAAGTGTTACCTGACCGTCACTGGAAACTGTTACGCCAGTGTCATGGTCCAAACTACTCAAAAATTCAGTGACAGAGGCCGGAGCGGATGGTGTTAATGGCACCTTTGGGGTGGATAGTGTCAAAATCTGTCCAGCTTGCCCCAATTGCACTAAGGTTTCAGCAGGGACCGCTAATATATTAATCTCACCCCCTGGTGCTAGGATTTGCCCATTGCTAATCACACTCCCACCCACTAAGGTGACATTCTGTCCCTGTCCCACAGCTAAATTGCCAGCATTTACGATTGGCTGAGGCGGATTCTGGCCATACTGCAATCCGGGAGTAATGTTAATGGTTAACAGGGGTGGTTCTTCGGGATTGGTAGCACTAAACTCGGTGCCATTGCCAAAGACTATACTATTAGCTGTACTTCCTACAAAGGAACCGGCTACATCCAATTGGGAATTGGCTCCAAAAACAATGCCATTAGGATTGAGCAAAAACAAGTTAGCGGCACCATCTACTCCTAGGGTTCCGAAGATCTTGGAGATGTTACTACCGGTTACTCGGCCCAGAATATTATTGATGCCAGCGGGATTGGCAAAGTAAACCCGCTGCAAGTCCCCAACATTAAAATCAGAAAAGCTATGGAATAGGTTATCCCCTCTGGTTGCTCCACCTTCAATCAAGTCAGCGGGAAGTCCTTTGACCTCTACATTTGGTTTAACAACAGTTGGGTTATCCCCCAAGGTATGATCCGGAACAATCTGAGCCAGAGCGGGATCGGCTGAATGGGTAATCCCATAGTATCCACTCAGACTTATGCCACCAAAAATTACTAGCGAGTGCAATATTTTCATTAGATTTAGCCTCCTATAGGTAAACTTAGGAGTAATCTAAGTAAATATGCTCCGAGTTGAATTATTTTGATCAGATAATTAAGTTTTAATGACTTAATTACTATTGTGCCGCCATAGCTCTAGCGCGATTAGTTTCAATCATTTGCTCCAGCATTTCCCTAGAAACACAGCGGCGTTCAGAGCAATAAGTCATGAGATTGATACCATTCATCATGCGCACAGTGCTGACTCGCACACGAAAATCATCGGTGACAAACCAACAACGTTCTTGACCCTGATTGTTTTGATAATTGGTATCAATGGTGAGGATGCCGTCTTTGCCAAACCAATACCGACTCACTACCGGAATACTTTCCACATAGCCCTGGTCTCGAATCAATTTACCACTAAGCTTAGTTTCATCGTCTGGAACATCAATCAGAATTGCGGCATATTTGGAATTTGGTTCCCGGTCATCTAAATTGATTTGCCACATAAAGCTCGCTCCCCCCATCGCCTGGCTTGGGTCAATGCTTTGGAGGTCACACACGGCTTTGACTTTAGGGTTATCTTTTTCGATGACTTGAACAATCAGATTGGATTCTCCGGATTCATCGGCAGCGTTATCAAAGTGATGAACTGTGCGTTGAGTAAACCACTTGCCCTCGCTTTTGCGAAAGAAGTCCATCATGGTCATGGGTGGCTTGAGTCGCATTTTTGCTTGAACCTCCTATTAGTGATAGATGGGTAGAGCTAGCCCCTACCCTAGAAATAGTAATGGTTTTTAATATCCTGTGTTCCCACCAGAACGGTAAACTAACCTTGGCAGTTCCAGGTAGAGTTCAGTAATCACCATGAGTCAAACTCGGTTAAGCGATCGCACTAACAACCAAGCTATGGATATCTTAAAACGGTTCCAAGCCGGAGAGTATATCTCTGATGCTAATCTTGAGGGGATTGATTGGAGTCAGAGAGACTTGTACCAGGTTAACCTGAGTGGTGCTAACCTACAGAAAGCTAATTTGAGCCAAGCTACCCTGACTGGGGCTAATCTTAGTCAGGCAATTTTGCGGGAAGCGAATCTAAGGGGAGCTGATCTCAGGGGAGCTGACCTGACTGGCGCTGACCTGACTGGCGCTGATTTGGAAGGGGCTTTTTTAAACCGGGCGGATTTAAGGAAGGCTAATTTGACCATGGCTAACTTAAATGAAAGCAACCTACAAGTAGCCCTGTATGACCGGGAAACCAATTGGCCAGAAGGATTTCGCTACAAAAGTTCTGGGGCTGTTGGGCCTGGTGCTAATCTCAATGGTGCTTTTCTCAATACCGCTAATCTGAGGGGAGTTGACTTGCAAGGGATTAGAGTAATAGGAGGCTATCTCAGCGGAGCGGATTTAACCGGTGCTAATTTGCAGGATGCTGCTTTGAGTGGCTCCAACTTACGGAAGGCTTTGCTGACCGGGGCTTGCTTGCGCAATGCCCGTATGAGTGGCGTGGAGCTGGAGGGAGCCGATTTGCGAGGAGCCGACCTGACTGGAGCAGATTTAAACCATGTACAAAATATTGCTGGCGCTGACTTTACCATGGCTCAAGGCATCAGTGAAGCCACCCGTTCCATGCTCTTGAATCAACCATATAAAGAACTCGATACCTGGAATCCCTATACTCGCAGCAATACTCGGGAAAGCTTAGGGGCCAGTCATCCTAGTTGAAGGTTGAAACGTTGAAGGTTGAAGGTTGAAGGTTGAAGGTTAAAGCGTTGAAGGTTGAACGGTTGAAGGTTGAACGGTTGAAGGTTGAAGGTTGAAGGTTGAAGGTTGAAGGTTAAAGCGTTGAAGGTTGAAGGTTAAAGGTTAAACCGTTGAAACCTGTAACCTGTAACCTGTAACCTGTAACTTGTAACTTGGAACCTGTAACCTGAAACCTGTAACCTGAAACCTGTAACCTGTAACTTGTAACCTGTAACCTGTAACCTGTAACCTTATATAATAATCACGATTTAAAAACGTCACCAAAATGTCTGAGAGTCAAGAAGCCAAGCCATCAGCGGCAGAAATTGAGGAAGTTATTACTGAACTAGAGAAATATCGGGAAAGACTCGTTAATGATGTGATGAAAATAGCCCAGAAGTTGAAATTGCCTAAAAAAGCGGTCATGGCGCAGATCAAAAACCACCCGGAAATTGTAAAGATTGACACTGCTCTGGAAAATCTCCGCCCCCAGGAATCCTCTTTGCCATCATCCTGAAGCAACTGACTCAAGCAACTGAATTACCCATGGTTACGGAAACTCAACCACCAGCTCCCTCTGAAACTGACCGTTTGCTGGCTGATGTCAATAGCCAACTTGCTGAGGGAAACGTTGATATT
>NZ_JAAHGN010000746.1:0-3835 GCF_010672485.1 Moorena sp. SIO2C4
TGCGAAATTTGAATACTCTGACCGGAACAAAGACCTAAAAAAACTCCAGGAAGAACTGGCGACATGGTTTGACGAATCCATGGCACGAGCTGCCGGGGTATACAAGCGTCAGTCTAAAGCCATATCTTTTTTAATTGGATTAGTGATTTCCCTAGCCTTGAATATCGATACCATCAATATCAGCAATCAATTCTATAAAAACCACAGTGTAAGAGCTGCTGCCAATCAAGTCACTAATAGGATTGTTAATGAAACTAGTGCCTGTTTACAGCAAGAATCAAACAATAATGACTGTTATGATAGTATAACCTCAGCTGTAGATGACCTAGCCTTCCTTCCCATTGGCTGGGGAGAAACTAATCTTGTAGAGCAGTTTGAAGAACCCAATCACCTTCCCAGAGAGCTGGGTTTGACTTGGGTTTACTTCAAATTTGTTTTAGGGATTATTTTGAGTGCGATCGCAATCTGTATGGGAGCCCCCTTTTGGTTTGAAGTACTAAATAAGTTAGTCAACGTTCGTAATACTGGAGACAAACCAAAATCTTCGCGCATAGACTCCCAGTAAGCATTCAGCCGTCAGCCATCAGCCGTCAGTGGTCAGCCGTCAGCCGTCAGCCGTCAGCCCTTGGCTTTTGGCCACGCTACTGTTCGCGTAGCCTGCCCGTAGCGCATTAGCTGATACGCGACACGCGCTATAGCTTACGACTGCCCACTGCTATTCCTGATTATGATAGCAATTTCCATCCTAATGAGGAACACAGGATTTTTTCCCTGTTCCCTGTTCCCTGTTCCCTGTTCCCTGTTCCCTGTTCCCTGTTCCCTAAAACCAGGTACTCTGTACCTCACCAAATTGAAAAACGCTATACTCCTATTGAGGTTGCAAGGCAAGAACTATAGCCTGAGTCCAGTGTAACTTGATCGGTGTAAACCTACAGGGTAAGTAGAACGAACGGCTATTTCCAGTATTTGGTTCAAAGAAATTAAATAATAATTGGAGATTAAATTTGCCACCATTTTTAATCGCATTCTTCAAGTCTTTTACTGGAAACAACGCATTTTTAATATTTTCATCACTAAGCTTAAATTCGCAATTTTGACCAGGACGAATTTTCCCAACGTCTTGGCTTTTGGGAGCCTCTTCCATATCATCAGAATTTACCCAAATCATGGGTCGGGAATTATTTTCCAAGTCAGTTATCAGACTCTTGTCCCAGTCTATTTCAATATAAACAGGATTCTCGTTGGATTTATTTTTAACACTCAGTTTAAGATCCTTTAAGTCATCCAATTTATAGCTAGGATCGAAGCCAAAGTTGACTTCCATGAAATCCTTAAGATTGTTCTTTTCCAGTTCCTGATTGATAGCATCAGAGTCTACCTTAACCGTTATGAGTTGGTCTATTTCCTGGAAAGCTTTGTACAAAACGTAAGTAACGCCGATTATATAAATCGTCAGGATTAGCAAGTTTTGGTCGTTATCCATTTATTGTAAACCTCTTAAAAATACTAGTTTAAGGTTTTATTCGTTAATGGGAATAAGTAGAGCCTGCATAAGGATTGGTAAAGTATAGCACTACGCATTCAGAGGTGCGCTTTCCAATAGCCGGGGAACCCGGCCTTGGGTCGCACCTCGATGTTTGACATTACTAAACTCCGAAACTGAGTCATAGCTTACTTCTGACTTCTGACTTCTGACTTCTGACTTGCGCGTAGCGCTATATACCCCATAAATGAGTTTACTCAATATTGATTCACAGGGCTTCAGGGGGGAATCCCGAAGCCCTGTCACTTTAGGCAATAAGTTACTAACTAAGCTGGAATGAGTTTTGGCTTACCTGACTCAACCATCCAGGTTGACATCAGTTCTTCAGTGTTGCTAGGACGCAATAATGTATCAACAGCCCACCATTGAGCGGTAACTTGTGCAGGAGTTACATCAATAACCAGATAACCATGACTGTCAAAATCACACCAGTGAATGTGGGGAAAAGCCTTCATCACCTCTTGCTCAATGGGAATAGACTGTGTGCGTCGTTCCCAACCCATTTTGTCGTCAAGGTTCTGTGACGTCAAGCTACCCGTCACAAACTCCACAGCGATTGGTTCTTCTTGTGGATCGAAAGCATCTCGCTTTAACTCAATCGCTAGTCCAATGTGGACATCACCACTGAGTACAACAACATTTTTGATCTCATTGTCTCGCCAGTGGGACAGAAGTAAATCCCGCTCAACAGGATAGCCATCCCATTGATCGTAATCTGGCCGGATACCGTCAACATCGATCAGCTTTAGCTTTAGGAGTGCTTGCTTAATTGATGGAGGGAAATCTTTACTCCATGTTGTCGCCATCACTGATGGGTTTGCCAATAACTTCCATTGTGCCTTCGATGTATCAAACTGTTCCAGCAACCAAGTACGTTGTTCAGCACCCAGAGCAGATCGTTCTGGGTCAAACATTGCTGGGGGCGGTACAGGCTCATCACGAAGAGTACGAGTGTCAATCAACATTAAATCGGCTAACCCACCCAGTGACACTTTCCGAAAAACTCTTTGTACGTTGGCGGGATCAGGCTTGCGTGCTGGTAACCATTCCCAGCGTACTTGGAACGCAACAGCGCGACGTTTAGCCCAATCGCCATCGCGTTCTGGGTTGTGTTCGCTAGCGCCATCGCGCCATGCACCATCAGCAAATTCGTGATCGTCGAGGGTAGCAATTATTGGTAGTGAGGCACGCAGACGTTGCAGGTCAGGATCTCGGTGATACTGATCGTAGCGTTGGCGGTAATCTTCCAGTGTCTTGCACTCGTGAGCCGGTTCAAACGGACGACCAATATCTGCACCGGGTGTTTGGCTGGCTGGCGGCTTGTTTGAGGCTTCGTAGATGTAATCACCCAGATGCAGTAAAAAATCAAGGTCATCCCGTGCTGCAATGCGACTATAGGCGTTGAAGAAGCCAGCATTGAATTTCGCACAGGACACCTGAGCAAAGCGCAGATGTTCAACACCATTTGTTGGTAAAGTCTTGGTTCTGCCAACGGGTGATATCTGACCTAGTGCTTCAAACTGGTAAAAGTATCGAGTTGCAGGTTCTAAACCAGTCACATCAACATTAACTGTGTAGTCTGCATTGGCTTCAGCTAAGGCTGTCCCAGAAGCAATAATTTTGCTGAAGTCAGAATCGCTAGCTACTTTCCAGTTAACTTCCACAGGTTCGGATGTGGGTGTAGTGACTCGCGTCCAAATCACAACCTGATCTTCAAGTGGATCTCCGCTTGCTACACCATGCACAAACGGGTTATCTATTCTTTCCATATTGATATTGATCATAGCAATATGCAGATCAGTATAAAATAACATGAGATATTCCAGAAGGGAGTGAAAGTTTTTCTGCTGTCCCTAACATGCTCCCAACTGTTATTTTTATATAGGGAGTAGATAGAATAGAGGCATCCTGGACTATCTGTTACGACCAAGAGATTCACAGCATCGTTCAACTCCAAGGGGACTCCCGTTATAGTCGTGTTAAGCAGCGTCTAGCACTGCCAGTAAGGATAGTACCTCGAGTCAAATTACCTCCTCCCTTCCCTGACCACACCCAGCTACCGGAGTCAGATGGAACATTTGTGAAAAACTTTCAAGAGCATCCCCAAAGCATAATTCTAACGGATTCGATGGGAGAGATCTTACAACAGCGACATCCTGATGGACAATATGCCATTGGGCAAGACTGTGGTATCTACTGGCGAGAAACTGACCCACCTGAAAAAGGAGCCGAAGCGCCTGATTGGTTCTATGTGCCCAATGTCCCTCCTCAGCTAGATGGTAAAATTCGTCA
>NZ_JAAHGN010000747.1:0-3828 GCF_010672485.1 Moorena sp. SIO2C4
TCGGCTCCAAAGTGATCAAACTTATTCTCGCAGCGCTTTAGATAACCAGCAATACCATCTTTCTGCCGTAGGGTATGGAATCGGTTATAGCGCCCCGTGAGCATTTTGTGGGGATAAGCTTGGTGTCCAACGTCCCAGACTACCTTATCATAGTCAAGGTCAAGTGTTTGATACAGACCTAAGGTTAATTCTACCACTCCCAAGCCTGGTCCTAAGTGACCACCACTAGTAGCTATGGTTTGGAGATGTTTCTCGCGAATTTGACGGGCAATTTCCTCTAGTTGACGAATCGATAGACCGTGCAACTGATTTGGATGAGTAATTTCACTGAGATGCATACCGTCTCTTTGAATTGCTACTGGATTGTGTTAATGTTTATCTTTCGACTCCCTAAAAGTATCCAATAATTTGGCGCTTCAAGGGTTATATGGAAGCTAAAGATTACCTGAAAAATGGCATTTCTGGTCAACTTTCCATTGTAAATTTTCCTTGCGACCAGCAGCCGATCACCATTGCTCCCGATACTCCAGTAACGGAAGCGATCGCTACGATGAATCAAACTCGAAGGAGTTATGTGCTGGTAGTACAGCAGCAGCAATTGGTAGGCATTTTTACAGAACGGGATGTGGTCAAAGTAGCATCAGCCGGAATGGTCAACTCAGGGGTTTCCATCGCTGATGTGATGACTCAAGAGTTAATTACCTTGCCCATCATAGCGAAACCGGACATTTTTTTGGTAGAGTCCCGATTACGTCAACACCAGATTCGTCACCTACCCCTAGTGGATGAACAAGGTCAAGTAGTGCGTGTGGTGACCCCCCACACCATGCCAGCCATCCTCTCTGCTATTGTTACTAAGGTCGAAGACTTACACCAACAGTTGAGTCAAAAAGAAGGGGAATTAGTGGCAGCTAATCAGCGATGGCAGCAGGAAGTTGCTGTCAATCAGCAGTTTGAAGAAGAATTGGGGGAAAATGAACATGCCTGGCAGTTGAGCCAAGAACGTCTTGAGAGTATTCTGACTTCCCTAGAAGCAGTGGTATGGTCTTTTGATCCTTCGATTGACAAACTGCTTTATCTTAACAGTGCTACCGAGCAAGTCTATGGTCGCAGTATCACTGAGTTCTTCGGAAACTTACGCCTGTGGGAATCAGTGGTTCACCCAGAGGATCTCGAAACCTATGAACTGGCACACCAAACCCTGCTGTCAACTGGTGCCAAAGATATTGACTACAGAATTTTGCGACCGGATGGAGCTGTGAGTTGGATTCGCCATCGTGCTCACCTCCTCACAGATGCTAATAACACTCCAATTCGGATCCATAACATAGCCATCGACATCACACAGCTCAAACAGGTCGAGGAAAACCTCAAAGCTACCCTAGTTGAGAAAGAGGTGCTGCTCAAAGAAATTCACCATCGGGTCAAAAACAACTTACAAATTGTTTCTAGCTTACTACACTTGCCATCTCTGACAGTAGATCAACCCCAAACCCGAGTACACCTGTCGGAAGCTCGCCATCGCCTTGAAGCCATGGCTCTCATTCACAAGAAACTTTATGGTGCCTCAGTGATAGGCAACCTGGATGTAGTGGATTATATCCAGAACCTAGCGGTGAACTTACTGGTAGCTTATCAAGTAACTAGCGATAGGATTCAGTTGCACACGACTATTGAACCCATTTCCCTCAGTATTGATCAGGCCATCCCTTGCGGTCTAATCATCAATGAACTGGTATCCAATTCCCTGAAGTACGGGTTTCCCAATGGACGCTATGGTGAGATTCACATTGAATTGCACCATAGCGGGGACGATCAGGTTGAATTGATTGTCCGAGATAATGGGGTTGGTTTACCAGAAGAGTTAGATTGGCGTAATACCCAGTCTTTAGGATTATCGTTAGTTTATGACCTGGCAACGGAGCAACTAGACGGGAGTATGTTTCAGGGCCATAGCGAGGGCACAGCTTTCAGAATAGTATTCTCAACAGCAACAATTGTAGAAGCAATAGGACAACAATAGTGGTTACCAGGGTGTTAGTTGTAGAAGACGAAGTTATTGTTGCTAAGACAATTGCTAGCCAGCTTAAGCAACTGGGTTATATGGTATCAGCTACTGCTTCATCTGGCTCTCAAGCCATTACCAAAGCCGCTCAAACTAAGCCTGACTTAGTGCTGATGGACATTTTCCTCAAAGGCAAGATGGATGGTATTACTGCTGCTAGGCAAATTCGTGAACATTTACGTATTCCTATCGTCTATTTAACTGCCTATGGGGATGAAGATACCTTGCAACGGGCTAAGGTTACCCAACCCTTTGGCTATGTTACCAAACCGTTTAACGAGAGAGACTTGCGGGTTGCCATTGAAATGGCTCTCCAGCAATACCAGATGGAGCAGTCGTTGCAGAACAGCCAAGCTCAGTTGGCATCCATTTTAAACTCTATCGATGATGCAGTTATTGCTACCACGACCCAAGGTACCATTACCTTTATGAATGCTCCCGCTGAAGCTCTGACTGGTTGGAAGGCATCGGAGGTATGGGGGCGAGATGTGACCTCAGTGTTCCCAATTGTTAATGACCTGACCGGTAATCTAGTCAAGTATCCCCTAGATAAAGTGATCAAGACCGGACAAGTTGTCTATCTGGGCGAGCATAACGCTTTGATCGCAAAGGACGGTGGTCGAATTCCTGTTGGTAATAGTGCTTCACCCCTAAAAGACCAACTGGGAAACGTGAATGGAGTAGTGCTCGCGTTTTGGGATATCAGCGAGGATCCTCAGACAGAAATGTTAGAGCAGGTGTTGGCAAAAGAGCAAGAAATCCAAGATTTCCGCTCCCAGTTCGTCTCCACCGTTTGCCACGAATTCCGTAATCCCCTCAGTGTGATCCTAACTGCCGCTGAATTACTTAAGCGCTATGGTAATCTGGCCACTCAGGAGCAAAAGCAGCGTTATCTAAAACGAATTACTCTTTCAGTAGAGCGCATGACTGAGTTGATGGAAGAGGTGTTGCTAATCGGTCAAGCTGAAGTAGGTCGGCTAGAATTTATTCCAACTCCGATGAACTTAGAGCAATTCTGCCAGGATTTAATTGCAGAACTATGCCTAGATCAAGCCAGCCGCAACCGGATTGTTTTTACCTCTGACGGGGTCTATACAGAAGTCTGTATGGATGATAAACTTATACATTACATTATAACTAATCTGCTTACCAATGCTTTGAAGTATTCTCCTTCTCATGAAATCGTGACCTTTAACCTAACTTGTGATCTGAAACAGCAGTTGGTTGTGTTCCGCATCCAGGATAAAGGAATTGGGATTGCTGAAGCAGACCAAAAGAAAATTTTCGAGTCTTTTTATCGAGCCAAAAATGTGGGGACAATTCAAGGGACTGGTCTGGGACTATCGATTGTGAAACGCTGTGTGGAACAGCATCAGGGAGAGATTGAACTGACTAGCGAAGTGGGCGTTGGGACAACATTTACGATTAAAATTCCCATAGTAAGTAATGGGGAAGTCAGAGGTCAGAGGTCTGAGGTGAGAAGTTCTGATTCGGAATGGCTCGGGAGTAGTCGCAATTAGCTATAGCAATTCTCAAACTAATGAGGTCAAAATTATGGGCTTTAGGGAGCAGGGAGCAGACAAGAGGAACCCACCCCTAACCCCTCCCAGGAGGGGAAGGCAAGAGGAACCCACCCCTAACTCCTCCCAGGAGGGGAAGGCAAGAGCAACCCACCCCTAACCCCTCCCAGGAGGGGAAGGCAAGAGGAACCCACCCCTAACCCCTCCCAGGAGGGGAAGGCAAGAGCAACCCACCCCTAACCA
>NZ_JAAHGN010000748.1:0-3806 GCF_010672485.1 Moorena sp. SIO2C4
TGTATTACGCCAATCTTCCTGACCGCTATGGTGATGTGACAACCTCTGTAATTATCAGTGGCGAACGCAATCATTTTCTGCTAGTCCATGAAGGCTGGGAAAATCATCGCCGTGTATATGGTACGATTGTTCATGGTGAAATCCGCGATGGTAAAATCTGGATTCACTACGACGGTATTGAAGATGGTATCACGGATGAATTGGTTGCTTCAGGAGTACCGAAGGATAGGATTGTTCTTGCTTTTCATCCCCCCGAGATTCGTGAACATAGTGGGTATGCGATCGCATAGCATTGGCTTTGGTGGGTTACGCTGTCGAAGGGCGCACCCTACAATATCATGGGATTAGCCCAAAGGGCTACGCTTCGCGATACTCCAAAAGAGCCGCTAAAAGCGATTGGCCGTAGGCCACGCTACGCGAAGGCACTCAGCCACTCCTTTTTTTTTTGATGAGGATACGCTCTAAAATAAAAAAAATATAAGCCAAAATCTTTGCTAAATAAGGCTTTGAGAGATTTA
This sequence comes from Moorena sp. SIO2C4, assembly GCF_010672485.1. Classification (NCBI taxonomy): domain Bacteria; kingdom Bacillati; phylum Cyanobacteriota; class Cyanophyceae; order Coleofasciculales; family Coleofasciculaceae; genus Moorena; species Moorena sp. SIO2C4. The sequence continues at coordinate 519 of NZ_JAAHGN010000748.1, forward strand.
TACCCAAGAGTGAATTTGTTCTCCATGTCAAAAAGCAAGCACAGTAAGCTTTGATGTATTGATAGTACACGTGTATGGGTGACTTCAGTTATAATGGTATTGCCTGGAAAATAATTTCATTATTTATAAAAAAAAATGACTATAAAGCTTCAATTTAAACCAGAAGTAGAGGCTCGTATAATTGCTAAAGCTGCTGCCAAAGGTGTATCAGTACAAACCTATCTTGAATCTGTGATTGAAGATAGTTTGATGAACCAAGAACAAACATGTTTCTATGAAACAGTAACCGATAAAGAATGGAACTCGGAATTAATGGATTTAATCAATAGTCCAGCTTTTACTGTAGCACCGCCACTTGCCGATACAGCAGTTGTCCGAGAAAGTATATACACAAGAGAAGAAGAAATGTTATGAGCTATTTGGTGGATACAAATGTTTTGCTGCGTTTGGTGCAGAAGAATAGCCCGATGCATCCCGATGCTCGAAAAGCGATTTTTATGCTTAGAAGACAAGGTGTGTCTTTATGTATTATTCCACAGAATCTTATCGAGTTTTGGGCTGTTGCCACACGACCAATTAGCAATAATGGTTTAGGTTTATCTATTGATGAAGCTTCACAAGCAACAGATAAAATCAAGAGAATATTTTTAGTATATCCTGATACTCCTGGGATTTTGGCTGAGTGGGAAAGTATTGTTATTAAACATCAGGTTAAGGGAAAACAAGTACATGATGCTCGTTTAGTTGCTGCGATGGTAACTCATAAAATTACACATTTACTTACATTTAACATTGATGACTTCAAACGTTTTACTGAGATTATAAGTGTTAATCCCCAAAGTGTTGCTTCACAGGCTTAGATATATTCGGTGATGTGACAATTCATATGATTATCAGTGGCGATTGACCTATGGTCACGCGGGGCGCGTTCGCAACCATTTTCTGCTGGTCCATGAAGGCTGGGAAAATCATCGCCGTGTATATGGTACGATTGTTCATGGTGAAATCCGCGATGGTAAAATTTGGATTCACTACGACGGTATGGAAGATGGGATCACGGATGAATTGGTTGCTTCAGGAGTACCGAAGGATAGGATTGTTCTTGCTTTTCATCCCCCCGAGATTCGTGAACATACTGGGTATGCGATCGCATAGTGTTTGCTGATAAGTTCTATGACAGTCAATTTACCTCTCAAATTATAAAAACTGCCGATAAATTTACTCTAATTCACTGCGAAGTCAGTATATTGACGTACAGCAGGTTCTTGAAATGCTAGTACAATATCAGTCTTTGGTACTCCCAATTTGACGAGTTCGTTGGCAAAACCAATTTCAGTTCCATCATGATGTATCCAAATTTTGGCATTTTTGATGCTGAAATGTAGAACACAACCATACATGGGTTGGCGGTTTTTCCAACCAGTGTAAACAACTTGATAATGGTCGTGGTCTGAGTCAAAAATTAAGGCAGCTTCAACATCTTGATCAGATGGACTTTTACTGGCATAATCACTCAGAAGTTGTTTAATGTATTGGCGATACTGGATTATTTTTTCCATTCTAAAATCACCTCTTCAGATAAGCAATCTATGCAAATCTTGATACAAAACCATTATACAATAATCAACTTCTTTTAGAGTTCTAAGTTATTGTGGGTTAGATCGGCGATTGACCGTAGGTCACGCTACGCGATGAAGCGTTTCGGCAAAGCCGACGCTACGCGAACGCAAAGCGTGGCCTACGGCCTCAGCTTCCGCGCTTGTGCGATTGACCGTAGGTCACGCTACGCGATCGCGTATAGCCCTAGGCCAATAAGTTAGGACATAAGATTCAGGGAGCGGTCAGGATTCCGCCTTGAAAAATGTCCTAAGCTGAACGCCTCTTACCATACTATATGAGGTATGTCTAGAGTGTGTCATGGGCTTGTTTGCTTGAGGTAAGAGACATTTGGCTCTTTTGCGCCGTAACCCACCAATAATCTTTTGATTTTCTCTTTTATCTCAGTGTCTGCATTCTTCGGCAGCCTTTCTATTGGTTTTCGGTAATCGTTATCAATTACTTCCGGATCGGCATCTCGATCGAGAAGCGTTTTAATTATAGGAATATTCAGCTTACTTACCGCGATCCCTAATGCATTCATTCCACTAAATCCGCCAGCTTCATTGATTGTGTCTTTTGCTCCGTGATTGAGGAGCAGTTTAACCATTTCTATATTTTCTTCCTCTACACTCCATCTCAGAGGAGAATTGCCTTCATTATCCTTGACATTAGGATTAGCTCCCGCTTTCAATAGTAAGCTTACTATCTCTTTGTGGCCGCCCCACATAGCCATGAGTAATGGATTAGAATCCCGGTCTAGATTCCAAGCATTGACATCAGCTCCGGCTTTTATCAAAAGTTTTACAATTTCTATTTTTCCTCCATAATCAACTTCATCTATCGCTTCTTGTAAGGGAGTCCAGAAAGGGGGATTAGGCATGTAAAAATTAACGTCGAGACCTTGTTCAATCATCTTCGCAAGATTACTATCATCATGGTATCGAATTATCTCAAAAATATCTTTATTGTTCATTTTAATTAACAAAAATAAGATGAGGATAAACTACTTTAAACTCAATCCTTGAGATTACTAGTAACGTTCAAGGCTTGAGCTAAAAATATTCTTTATATATAATCTCCATAATTGTCTAATAGCTCTTGGCAGTTTTCCAGTGCATTCCTCATTTGATTGAGAGCATCTGTGTGTCTTTGATCCGGTTTTCCACCAAAGCATTCATCTTGTATTTGTTGTCTTTGATCAATACATTCTTGTAGAATTTTAATTCTGTTAATAACATGGTTTTTCGTTATTCCTTTGACTGATCTTCCTTTGAGTTTTTTCCCGGCTTTTAGCTTATCCAAAGCTGGCTTACACCCAGGCAGTGGTATAGAACCACAAATTGCATCTTTTTCCCCTTGGAGTCTCTCAAGGACTTCATCTTCACAGGTCTGATTTGAATGTTTTCTATCTCTTTCCGCTTTTTTTTTGCCATCTTCACTTTTACTTCTTCGACTTGTATAATCATAATCCCAATCTTTTCCCCCATCAATAACTGTGATAGAGCTGAAGATAGGATGTTTATTCTTGGTAAGATTGGCAGCTTTTATTGCATTAGCTTTAGGTAAGCATTCAGCTATCAGCCAAAGGCCTTTGGCCACGCTTTCGGCAAAGCCGACGCTTCGCGAACGCGAACAGCTATCAGCCAAAGGCCTTTGGCCACTGGGCATAGCCCACGCTACTTGATGTGC
>NZ_JAAHGN010000749.1:0-3802 GCF_010672485.1 Moorena sp. SIO2C4
TCCTACTCCCTACTCCCTCGGTGCGCTTGACCCGTAATTAAATTCGCCACGGGTCGCACCGCTCCCTACTCCCTACTCCCTACTCCCTACTCCCTACTCCCTACTCCCTACTCCCTAAAACCTAGAACTTTGTAACTCACCCAATTAAGAACTGCTGTATCTACTTCACCAAACCACTGCGAAGTGCTTGTACTGCTGCTTGTGTTCTATCGTCACAGCACAGTTTCCACAGCACAGACCGAATGTGAGTTTTAACTGTGCCAAGACCTAGTAATAATCGCTCGGCAATTTCGTCATTTGTATAACCGGCTACGATCAATTCCAAGACAGTTAGCTCCCGTTCAGTCAGTGGATTTTCCCTAAGAATCTGATAATAGTCAGGCTCACAGGAATTGATTAAAGTAATCCCAGAAAAATTATTACCCGGTGACTTGATACTGTTTTTTAGGAGATAACCAGCTATTTCTGGATCAATCCAGTGTTGCCCTTCATAGGTAGCTTTTAAAGCATCTAAGAAAGTACTGGTATCTACATTAGTTTTCGGAAAATTGATCCGTTTTAGATAATAGGAATCTACCCCAGCCCCAAAAGCGCTGATCACAAATTCTTCTGATGTGTCCCAAGATAGCAGCAATATGTTAGGAAAAAATGCCACTTTCCAATTTCTGACTAAGCGCAATAACGCATCAGTATTGGTTGAAGGCTCTAAATTAATGACTACTACGTCCGGGTTAGATTTTTTTAAAAGGGCGGCCACATGACGCAAGCTAGAAACTTGAGACACTAAACTGACTTCCTTGTACTGCTCCAAGACTTTTCTGAGACCCAACTGCGCTAAATCACCCCTCTCAATCAGTAACACCCGAATTTTTTTGATTACGTTCATAACCATTTTCTAGAACACTGATACCGAAATTGACAACTTAGGATGTGTTTGCTGACCTCACAACCAAAAAAAAAATGGAAGCGATCGCGCTCCATAGCTCAAGATTGGTCAGCAAGCTTGTGATCACGAGTCGCCACCTACCGAAATTGTTTCCATCGGTTGATTAGCGCTTTGACCCAATATTACTGATGATACAACTCCGGACTATTTTACCGGCATTGCTGAGGGGCAGAATGAATATGAGGTGGTGCGTTACGGGCAGCAACCTAACAAGGCGCGTTAGAGGCGCTCAGACCCGGCCCGTCCCTAACGCACCCTACGCAACTATTAATAGTTGAAGGTTGACAACACCATGTCGTCAACCTTCAAAACCACCAAAATATTTCCCTTTTTGGGCTTATTTACCCTTAGTTGGATTTTTGGCTTGCTCTAAGGCAATTTCTTTAAGGGCTTGATAAGAGTTGATATTAGAAGCACCCTCAATTGCCTTGACCGCTAAATCCTGAACTTGTTTGAGGGCAGTATCGAGTTGCTGGGAAAGACTGTGTATCCGTGCTGATGATTCCTTTATTGTCTGTTCCAGGGATTCAATTCTTAGCTGATAGACACGATTATTTCCTTCTAATTCCTTATTCTGTAAGTCGGCTTGAATTTTGACCTGGTGGCTAGCAATCGCTTTGCCTTCTTCTTGGGCTTTTTTGATAGCCACTGATTTTTCCTGGTCGAAGGCTTCTACCTTAGTTTTTAATTCTTCAAACTGCTTCTCTCGCTCTGCGATCGCATTTTCCCGCTCTGCCCACTGTTTCTCTTGTTGTTGCCTCGTTTCCTCCAATTCTTTGTATAAACGTTCTTGGTTATGGTTGTAGGTTTCTTTATCTAAGCTGCGTTGTAGGGCTAAATTATAATCATACTCTTGAGCATCTCGCTTACGGGTTTTATTTTGTTCTTCATTCCGTTCTTTAATAGCTCGTTGCTGTTCCTCTTGTTCTTTGTCCCAGGATTGTTTTAACTGATTTATTTCCAGCTCTAACTCTTCCCGTTTTTGGTAAATTTCTTCATCGAAAGCTTTAGAGCTATTCTGATAGTTTTCAATTAACGTATCTAAGGTATCGTCTTGAATTTCTGATAAATTGTGGAGTTCAGCGAGTTGTTGAGTTTCCTCAGTAACCGCTGTTCGTAATTCTTCTAGTTTAGCGGCTTCTGATGTTAGTTTTTCCGACAACTCACTGACACTACTACCAAACCCTAATTGCAGCTTAACCAGGCTGTCTAGGGTATACATCATTTTGTCTTTCATGACTTTTGCTGGTACGGATCCATTAGTTTGCTTTTTTTCCACCGTGGATACTTGAGGAGTTTCCGTTTTGTTCATCTGCTTCATTTCTTTTTCCAAAGCATTTCGTTCTGCTAGTAATTCCTTGTAAGCTTCTAAAATTTCTGCTTTGGTGTTCTTGCTGTTAGGTTTGCGTGTCATACTTTCAACGTTATCTTCTGTTTGACAATTTCTTAACTGCTATATAGCAATTATTATTTGGGTGAGGTACAAAGTTTTGGGTTTTAGGGAGCAGGGAGCAGGGAGCAGGGAGTAGGGATCCCCCCTTGCCCCCCTTAATAAGGGGGGAATAAAATTGAATGTACCTCATGAGTCTAATAATTGCTATAAATAGTCACTAATTTTGATCCTTGCTTCTTGAAGACCCATCAAAAGCTTTCAAAGTCAGGGCTTGGGACTGTTTCAGGGTCTCTTGTAGCTGACCATATAGATTTTCAATTTGTTTATTTTGTTTTTCTATGTGTTGCTCCAAGGACTGAATTTTAACGTCATAACCCTGTTGAGTAACTTCCCAGCCTTTGGTGAGTAAATCAGCCTGTACTTTAGCGTCGTTTTGGACTTTTTTAATTGCTTTATCTTTTACTTTTTTAACGATTTCATCTAGCTCAGCGGGGAAAGCTTCCACTTTCTGTTGATACTCTTCAAACAGGTCTTGAGATTCTTGTAGCTTCTGTTCTCGCTCAGACCATTGCTTTTCTTTTTCTTGATTGGACTCTTGTAATTCTCGCTCCTGGTTACGGCTCAGTTCTTCATACTGATCCGTCTCAATTTTACGCTGACGTTCTAATTCGTATTGATAGTCAGCTTCTTGGCGTTGTCGTTCCCGAGCCAATAATTCGTTTTGTTCTTGACGTGCTATTTCAAAGTATTCCTGGTCTTTTTGCCAAAGCTTACGTTTTTGCTCTTGGTCTTTTTCGATCTCTTCTCGCTGTTGATCTGCTTTTTGCTCTAGGGATTTTAGCTTTTCCTGGTGCTCTTGATTGAGCAAATGTAAGGCATCAGCTACAACTCGAATTTGCTGAAGGTATTGCAAGTGTTCAGTTTCTACTTTAATCGCCAGCTTTAGCTCATCAAGTTTAGATGCTTCTGAGGATAATTTTTCTGACAATTCATTAACAATGGTGCCAAACTCCAGCTGTAAATCAGCCATTCCTTTGACAATATTATCAACGGTATAATTTGATGCAGTTTCCAGGACTTGTTGATTTTTAGCTTTTTCTGCTTCTTCTTCTTTGGTCGCAATTTTTGAGTCAATATTTTGCCGCTGTTTTAGGATTTGCTCAAAGGCTTGGAAAATCTGGTCTTTGCTGTCTTTTGTGGCAACCATATAGTGTGTTCCTTTGACGAGATTTAGATTTTTTTAATTGAAAATGATTACTTTAAAATTGCTATAGCGCTGGGAATCGGGAATCGGGAATCGGGAATCGGGAATCGGGAATCGGGAGTAGGGAATCGGGAATCGGGAAAAAATAGGTGTGTGTATTTCATTAATATGGAAAACGCTATAGTAGCTGGTGGCTGGTTAGCAATATTCATCCACTAACTACTCCCTACTAGAACAGTGCTCTTAAAACAGTGCTCTA
>NZ_JAAHGN010000075.1:0-13445 GCF_010672485.1 Moorena sp. SIO2C4
AAGCTCCACCAGCTTTCAGAACCCCATAAATACTCACTACCATCTCCAGGGAAGGTTCCAGAAATATCCCAACTAAAGTATCTGGTTTAACTCCTAACTTCCGCAAATAATGTGCCAGTTGATTAGCTTGACCATTCAACTCCTGATAAGTTAATGTTTGTTCTTCAAATGCCACCGCCACTGCATCCGGTGTCCGTTCTACCTGTTCCTCAAATAACTGATGAATGCACTTATCCTGGGGATAATTAACAGCCGTATCATTCCACTCCACTAATAACTGATGACGTTCGGCTTCAGTCAACAAGGGCAATTGAGCAATGGAGGTTTCTGGATTAGCAACAATTCCCTCTAGTAAAGTCATAAAATGTCCGATCGCCCGGTCAATAGTTGTAGCATCAAACAAATCGGTATTGTACTCGATCGCCCCGATCATTCCCTCTGGTCGTTCCTCTAAATTAAAAGTGAGGTTAAACTTCGAGGTGCCCGAATCTACCTCTAACTGGCTGACCGTCCATCCCAGCTTATCATCAGTTAAAGGGGGCTGAAGCACAAACATTACCTGAAAAAGGGGATTTTGGCTGACGTGGCGATCGGGATGAAGAGCATTGACCACCTGCTCAAACGGCACATCTTGATTGGCGTAAGCAGATAAAATGACATTTCGGACTCGCTTTAACAATCCTGAGAAACTGGGATGGCCACTGAGGTCGCTACGCACAACTAAAGTATTGAGAAAGTCTCCCATGACTCCTTGTAACTCCGGTCGGTTGCGTTGGGAGGTGACAGTACCAATGACAATATCTTCTTGAGATGAATAGCGATAAAGCAGAACCTTGATGGCTGTAGCTAAAGTCATAAATAAGGTGACACCCTCTTTGCGGCTCATGGTTTTGAGTTTTTCGGTTAAATCTTTAGAGAGTGTAAAACAAAGCCTCGAACCGGCAAAGGTGGTTTGTGGGGTGTGGGCACGGTCAGTGGGAAGTTGTAACTGGGGTAAATTTTCCAGTTGTTTTTCCCAGTAGGCAAGCTGATTGGAAAGAATTTCTCCCTGTAACCACTGTCGCTGCCAAAGGGCAAAGTCAGCATATTGGATGGTTAACTCCGGCAGAGGTGAGGGTAAGCCTTGATAAAATGCCGTATAAAGGATTTCCAATTCCGGCCAAAATATACAGGTAAGGGATTCTCCATCCACCACAATATGATGCACGGCCAAGTAAAGTCGATAATCTGTTTCTGCAAGTTGAATCAGAGTGGCTCGCAGCAAGGGGCCTCGGGCTAGTTCAAAAGCGGTGCCAAGCTGTTCGGTGGCAATTCGCAACCCTTCGGTTTCTCGTTCCGTTTCCAGCAAGAAGCGCAAATCAACTACGGGTAAAGTCAAAGTCGATGGCGGATGAATTTCCTGAACTGGCTGCCCGTTGACGACTCTAAATGTAGTCCGCAGAATTTCGTGACGGCGGATGAGTTCTGTCAAACTGTTTGATAATGCCTGGATATTAATATCCCCACCTAAATGAATGCTTAAGGTTTCGTTGTAGACTGGTTCAGAGGGAGTTAATTGAGTGAGAAACCACAATTGTTCTTGAGCAAAGGATAAAGGAATAGTTTGCTGTCGTGAAATGGGTTCGAGGGATGGCAAACGATTCGATCCCTCTTGTTGAGCTACCTGGGTAACAATTTTGGCTAACTCTGCTACTGTAGGATACTCGAATAAGCAATTTAGCGATAATTCTACTTGGAAGCGATCGCGCAGTCGTGCCATAATTTTGGTAGCTAATAGGGAATGACCACCTAATTCAATAAAGTTGTCATGGATTCCGATGGGAGATATACCGAGAACTTCTGACCAAATTTGAGCTAATTGTAATTCCATCGAGTCGCGGGGGGCAACAAAACTGGTTTCTCGAAGCAAACTTGAAGCATCTGGAACAGGTAAACCACGAAGGTTGACTTTGCCATTGGGAGTCAGGGGTAAACTTTCTAAAATGACAAAAGCCGATGGGATCATGTAGTCGGGTAGCTTAGTCTTGAGGAAAAAACGCAAATCATTAATCGTAGTTTTTTCCTGATTGGTAATTAAATAAGCAACAAGTCGCTTTTCTCCTGGAATGTCTTCGCGGGCAATGACTACAGCTTCTCGCACGTTGGAATGTTGGGCAAGTACTGCTTCAATTTCTGAGAGTTCGATCCGGAAACCTCGAATTTTTACTTGATGATCAATACGTCCAATAAACTCTATATTTCCATCAGGTAAATAACGGGCTAAATCCCCAGTTTTATAGAGGCGAGAACCTGGTTTATTGCTAAAGGGGTTAGGGATAAACTTTTGCTCTGTCAGTTCGGGACAGTTGAGATAGCCTCGAGCTAAACCCGCACCACCAATATGCAGTTCTCCGGGTACACCAATGGGTACGGGTTGGAGATGAGAGTCTAAAATGTAAATCTGGGTATTAGCAACCGGACGACCAATGGGTACACTTAACAACTGAGTTCCGGCTTGACAAGGATAATAACTAGCATCTATGGTTGCTTCTGTCGGCCCGTATAAATTAATCAGTTCGGCTTTTTGCACTGTCTCAAACTTTGAGAGCAAATCTTTTGAGAGCAGTTCACCCCCACAAAACACTCGTTTCAAGCTTGGACAGGATGCCAAAGTACCTTCTGAGAGCAACATTTGTAGTAAAGTGGGAACAACCTGAAGGATGGTAAGAGAATGCTTGTTTATGGTGTCTATTAGATAAGCCGGGTCTTGATGTCCTCCAGAACCTGCTATTACTAACTGTCCCCCTACCAATAAAGAGGCGTAAAATTCCCACACCGACGCATCAAAACAGAAAGGGGTTTTTTGTAAAACTTTATCTTCTACGGAGAGAGGAAACTCTGTCTGCATCCAGTTCAGATGATTAACTAAAGCTTGATGAGGAATCATTACCCCTTTAGGTTTTCCTGTTGAACCAGAAGTATAGATGGCGTAAGCTAAATTTTCGCTAGTGACAGAGCTATCAAAATTTTTGGGACTTTCTTGCTCAATCAAATTCCAATCTTGGTCTAGGCAAACTATCTCAGCGTGATGATTAGTTAATTGAGGGGTCAAATTTTGCTGAGTTAATAGAATGGAAGCTTGGGATGTTTCTAGAATGTGGGTTATCCGGTCCCTCGGATAACCTGGAGCCAGAGGAACATAAGCTCCACCAGCTTTCAGAACCCCATAAATACTCACTACCATCTCCAGGGAAGGTTCCAGAAATATCCCAACTAAAGTATCTGGTTTAACTCCTAACTTCCGCAAATAATGTGCCAGTTGATTAGCCCGACAATTCAACTCCCGATAAGTTAATTGCTCCCTATCAAACACCACCGCCACTGCATCCGGTGTTTTTTCCACCTGTTCCTCAAATAACTGATGAATGCACTTATCCTGGGGATAGTCAACCTGAGTATTATTCCACTCAATTAATAACTGATGACGTTCAGATTCAGTCAACAATGGTAATCGAAAAATGGGCGTTTCTGGATTGGTGACAATCCCCTCTAACAAGGTCAGATAATGCCTCGTCATCCGGTCTATAGTTTCAGGATAAAATAAATCACTATTATAATTCCATCGAACATTCAACTGATCACCCACTTCAATCATTTCTACAGAGAGGTCATAGGGAGCGCCACGTTGTTCTTCCAACAGATAAGGCTCTATTTGAAGTAATTCATCTGGAAAATCTGTATCATCCCATCCTAATTTTCGCCAATTAAACATGACAGAAGAAACCAGCGCATGACGGAAATTACTTTTCAGTTTCAACTGCTTGACCAATTGACTCAAAGGATAATTATAAGCTTCATTTTTCAGGGCTTGGGAAACCGTCTGAGCGACTTGCATCAGCAATTCATTAAAAGTAGTATTACCGTCCAAATTACCTGGCCTTTGGGCCACGCTACGCGAACGCACAACAACTAAGCTTGCCAAATAGCCCGCTACATCCTTAAACTCTTTTTTACCTCGTCGATTTTCCGTGGGAATATTGACAATAATATCGGTCTGATTTGTGTAGCGATATAACAGCACATAAAAGGCACTCAACGCAATTTGAAACAGACTAATACTATCGGATTGTAGTTGTTTCAGACGCGATAGCAATTCTTCATTGAGCTTGAATTCATGGGAATCACTGCGATAAGTAACTAAACTGGGGCGGGGTAGATCCGTTGGTAAATCTAAAATTGGCAACTCACCCGCTAATTGTTTTTCCCAATATTGCCAAAGCTTTTCTCCCCAAGGTGACTTCAGCAGTTCTGATTCCCAATTGACAAAATCGGTATAAGCTAAAGGTTCTTTAACTGGAATACCCCGATATAATTGTTGGAATTCTTTTAAAAATAAATCTTTGGTAAAACTATCACTACCAATCTGGTGAATCGTAAACATTTGAACCCATTCGCTTGCGGAACGCTGAAACAAATATAATCGGATAATGGGGTCTTTTTCTAAATCATAGAGAACATCTGCACAGGCTAAAATTTCTTGCTTTAACTGTTCTTCACTCCAATCCTTAGCATCAATCAACTGCATCGAAACATTGATCATGGGATGAATAATTTGCACAGGTTCGCCTTGATTATCCGTTCCATAAGTGGTTCGTAAAATGCTATGGCGTTCTACGATTTTTTGCCATGTTGCTTTCCAGGCTTCTATATCTAAAGGTGAATTTACTTTGACTGCATTATACTCGTTGTAAGCGGTATTTTCAGGGGCGATTTGGTGGAGCAACCATAAGCATTTTTGCCCCTCTGACATAGGATAAACAGAATTTATTTCTGGATTATATATTAAATCATTATTTTTATTTTGAAGATAATTCATTATTTTAATACCAAATTTTATTACTAGTTTTGTGTAGTAATATAAGCCTTAAATTCAGATCAAGAGGAGTATTAGGCTGACTAGGCGGTGTTATGTAATCAAGTCGGTGTAGGTTATCACAAGTGTAAGCATTCAGCCGTCAGCATTCAGCCGTCAGCTTTGTGGCACAGGCCACAAGCGCTGTGACTTTCGTGACTATTAAACGAATGCTTACCTGTTGTCTTGATGCAAAGCGCGAGTGGGGGAAACCCCCTGTTCCGAAGCTGCATCGCTTATTCAAAAGCTGTTTGGTGTAGCTTGCCCATAAGCTAATAGCTGTTCGCGAAGCGTGGCCAAAGGCCTTTGGCTGATAGCTGAATGCTTACTCACAAGTACTAAAGTACCTTAGGATGTATTATATACTAAAACACCCCTAGGCGATCCTTTGTACTTTATACATATCTTTTTTTGTAGACTAGGAATTTATACATATCTTTCAGGTCAGCACTGATCATCGGGTTCTCCAAAAGTCCAGATTCTTGTAGTCCAAGCTTTTGCAAAATGCGACGGGAACCCCTGTTATTAATATCTGCAACTCCTACCAGCTCTTGTACACCCTGACTCGCAACAAACCAGGGCACACAGGCCCAGAGGGACTCAGACATCAGACCTTGTCCCCAATAGCACTTGGAAAGTCCATAGCTAAGTATGACTGTTTCATAGGGAATTTGGCTAATGAGAGGGGTTATTAAGCTAGGTGGTGAGTTTTGATCAAAGCCGATAAATCCAATTGGCTTTTTGCCCTGACGTAATCGAAGAACAAAGAAATACCTATACCAAGTAACTTCATGTTTATCACTTTGATAGATGGAGTGGATGTTTACAAGAGGCGAATAGTATTTACCTCTCATCTTCCACATATCTCTCTCTTTTATAAAATCAATGATTTCCGGTTCATACGATGGCAACAAAAGACTAATTTCTAGTCTTTTGGTTTTCAAAAGGGGTTCGGCACTCACCGGCCACCCTAAGATATCTGTAACTGTGAATGTATCCTCAAAAAAATTTATCCCCTCCGAATTCCTAAAAGCTATATTTACACTAAAGTAATCAGGCGCTTGAAAGTCAATCTGTAGTTCTTCGAGACTTGCTCCTGCTCCGGCTATTTCAAAACACCGAAACCGGAGTAACCCCATAAACCTGTCTGCGAATAGTGAAAGTTGAAATGGCTCAAGGAACTGTTTGAACTCACAGATTAGCAAATGATGTGAGTCAAGATGCTGCTTCCAATTTGACCGCTCAATCCGCCTTAAAAATGACCGCTGACTCAAGAGGGTATCTTCCGCCATGGCTTCCTGCTTTTTCGCTTTTTACCAATTCATTCTTCATTCTACCTTTTGCTGAGTCATCCTGCGTTTCTTGTACTGAGATTTGGGACGTTTCTAATTTTATCTAAATCGATAATTCCCATCTCTAGCATCCTTGTTGGCGACGGATAATAGAATGGCCCAGCACAATACATTGCTCCATTTGGACCAGAATCCTCAGACGGAATGTACAGAGATCCACAATCATCTCGTGAAATGTCAGGAGGGCATGTAAATGGGACACGCAGCTCTACTCCGGCGAACTGCTCATTAAAGGCTTTAATGAGATCATCAGAATATCCCGGAGCAAATTCGGCTGCTCCTCCTTCCCTTAACTGTTGGTAGTAAAATTGCTCTTGTATGGAATACATACTTGTTGCCAATACACCTTGTGCAATATCATCTATTTCTTTAACACCGTTTACCTCAATTTTGGGAGCAGGAATCCCTACTTGGACAAATGTATAATTTTCTTGATTTCTAAATTCACAAAAACCCATTTCCAGATAGAATGCCTTTGCATAGCGATCAAGATCAAACCCCGTTGTTCCTTGCCACGGTATATCTCGATAAACAGATCCATGAACAATAGCTTCTCCAGGAGATGGCCATGCAACTCGGCAAAGCTCCAATCCCATCAACCTCATTTTGGCATCTCCAATTGTAGTATTAGCCATCATCATCCAGGTCGGCAAGTTAAGTTCTCCCTTTCTTCGGACTCCTGCTTTAGCCGGTTGGACAACAGATATTTTATGAGAACTTGGCATATACGCAGCCGCTGCTGCCATATACTCAGCAGGCCTATATGGACTAACACGAAGCCTTTCTGTTGAACCTGCCTGATAATAGGGACCGAAAATATCTAGGTTGATTTCATCAGTATCAGTATGACCAACATAAGTTTGATCATCAATTAACCCTTGAGCCATAGCCCAAATGAAGCCAGCTAAAAGGGTAGTACCTTTGCCTCTCAAGTAAACATTTCTATTCTTTGGCAAAAAACCCTCTTCTCGTAAGGCATCAGTATCAATGTGTTCTAGAACTTGCCGCTGATCAATAACAATATCACTATGTGGTGCTGCTGCTGTCAATGTCTGATGATCTGGACTTACAACGAGAACACGACCTTTTGGAAGCAACTTTTGATGGTGTGTAGCAACGTGAGCAATCGTCTCTCTTTCGATAAATGCAGGAAGCAACCAAAGTCTATTGTGATCACTAGGATTAAGAAAATCACGTGCTGCTTCAACAATAGACCGAGCATCTGGATCATCTAAATCAACATTTCCTGCATTAAAGTAGAATGCATTGTTCAACTGAATATCAAGTTGTTCACGAAAATCATGACTGGCACTAAAATTAGCCTCACGCAAACGCTCTCCCTCCTGAACAACTGTGCTAGAGGCAGTTAAGGATTGAAGTTGATCTCCTAGTCTTGGTCTTGTTTTAAGAGCTTGGTTCGCAGTGTCTAGTTTCTTGACAAGATCTGGAATATCAACAATCTCACCATTTCTTAAATGTTCAGGTAAGAAGTCTAATTCAATATTACTAGACTGCAACTGATAATTACTGCTCTGCATTTTTACCTCAGGGTTACAGTTTTATATTGGAAATACTTGGTTTTTACATTTTGAGTATGCTAAACAAACAATCCCATAGTTTTATTGAGTAATCTAATTGGATAGAGTGAAAAATATATTCGTTAATCCTGATAATAAGTAATATTATTCAGCTTTCCCTCTGCCTTGTCAATTTTCATGCTCTCCGCCGGTAGGTACTTCTGACGAGAGCGTTGGAACCTTACCTCCAGCTTGGGAACCAATTCATTTTTGATGCCATCGAGTACAAAGCGATTTACCAGTAGCTTGTTACCAATCGACTGCCGGAACACATACAAGTGTCCTATACCTGAAACTAACTGCACTGGAGCAACGGCAGACTCAATTGTTTCGGCTACTTCACCATAGCGCGATCGCAACAACTGATTACCATCTTTATCGGTGAACTCCCCCTGCTCATGATCTAATACGGATTGATCTAGCACAGAGCGGTCTAGAGGAAGCAGCTTCCAAGGTTCAAAACTAAGGGGGTCCTGATTATCCTGGAGTGCTGTATCCTCAAAGCCACTGCGCTTAACTGTGTAGTAAATCTTCCCGTCAGCTGTGGTTCCAAAAACTAGGATTTTGCCCTCGTGGGCAATGCTGTTAACGTGAGCAAATTTTTGACCCTGTAGATGCACTTCCCTTTTCTCCTTTAGGAGTTTGAGCTGAGTTGATTTGCTAAAGCAATCACCAGAATTACTTCTACCATCTGGAGAGTGTTTTGCTATCCTTTTGTAACAAAAAAATTAAATAAAATTACAATTGTTTACAGTTATCACAAATTGACTGCATAAATTGTGAATTTGTTTGCAATCCTTTACACTTATCTGGGAATATAAAAGTCAACCTAATTCCACACTAGTAACAGCAAAAACCTTGTACCCATCAATATTAGGGGGTTCTGCTGTATACATTCCTATACATTCAAACATAGGGGTCATTTGATAACTTTCAAATAAGATAATAGCCGATTGATTAATATTAGGTACGTCTACATATATAGGACTTCCTTCAGCATAAGTAGCTAAGGCTAAGAATAACTTTTCTGCTATGTCTTCATTTTCTGCAAATATAGGACCGATTTTAAAGCCATCTGTAGCTTTTCTAATTACTCCATAGCCTGCCAACTCACCATCGTTAAGGATAGCGTAACCTTGCCCATGAGGTTGGTTAATCCATCTCGAAAGAAAATGAGAACGATGACTAGGAAAATATCGCCGATCATAACGACAAAGTTGCTCAAAATCAATAGACTTTAAATCCCTGACATCTGGCGAAATTGTGCCGACAATTATTCCTTGATAACGGAAATTAGAATGAGCAGGTTTGAAACCAAATTTTTGATAATTATTAACTTGTTCTAAGACAGCATAAAGAGCAGCAGGCTGCCCAGAAATTAAATTCAATGCTTCTTGCCATGTTTTTAAACCAAATCCCTTTTTTCGTTCTTCCGGTTTAACAATATAAAGACCAATAAAATTAAATTGAGGTTCATATCGCACTACAGAAATAGAACTAATCGGTTTTCCATTTAATTCTCCAATTAAAAATCCCCCAGGATCAGCAATATAATAATTATCAGCATCATCAATACCTGGATTCCACCCCTCAGATACTGCCCAGCTTAAGGCAATTTTAATATCATCTTTGGTCATAGGACGAACTTGAAAATTATCTTCTGGTGTAATAGTCATTTGTTTGCTCGTGTTTTAAATCTTGTAAGCGCCACTGTAAATGGCATAGTCAATACTCAATTTTGGTATTTAGACAAAACCTGTCAATCTTGACTTGAACTATAACGCTAATTTAATTGGACTAGGTTCAAAACATGGATGCAGAAACCGTTCAAAATCAAGATGTAAATAGTCAAGCACATCTTCGACTTTATCCGCAACAATATGCGCCACCCCAAAAAAGGGACTAATTGTCGGATCGCTTGGTAAATAGTTGAGTAGTCTATTTCCAAAAATCTTGCGGAATGATTCCTGATCAATAAGATATTTTTTTGGAGTATAATGGGGTGGCAAACTACCAATAATAAAGGCATAAATCTTAGAAGTATCTACATTGGCTAGTAGGGAATTCCAATCAGGAGATTCATCGGTAAAAAAAAGCTCATAGGGATTGAAACCAAAAGCATACTCTACAGTGTCAGGTAGCGCAACTTCTCCAAAGCGCAAGGGATTTAATTCAATAGGGAAGAGAGTTCCATTACTAGATAGTCTAAACTCAAAATGAAACGGAAAACGGCGTAGATCAAGCTTAGCTCCAATATAGTTCATCACTGCCATGGTGGGCTCTATTGTTTTAGCTACTACTTGTTTCGATGTATAGTATAATGTGTCACTTACATCGGAGTTTGAGAGGAAAGGATGCTGATAAATACCAGTGATTATGGTTTTACCATTTTTGTCCCAGAAACCATCGCAGGCAAACTCTTCGCCCTCTACAAATTCCTCTACAAGGAAATAGGAATCGCTTAACACAGTAGAATTCATTTGTTTTGTAGCTCTATCAATATCTTCAAGAACCCAATCTACTGCCTGATCCCATTCCTCTTGTCCATGCACAATGCGAACGCCTATAGAGGCAGTTCCTATGCTGGGCTTAAGTACTACCTTATCAATTTCTCGTGGAAACTTAAAATCCCCCAGAGCATCCCTTGTCAGTTCCAGATAAAATAAGTCCGGATACAAGTCTTTGAATAGCCGACGGAAGATTGCTTTATTTTTAAATGTATTAACTTGATTTAAACGTTGTTTTGGTAGATTCTGAAGAATAAAAGAGAGACTTGCTTCCCAGTTTATCATGACTGCGGTATCTTTATCTTGCATCAAAGATATCGCTTTGGCATCTTTAAGAACAGTGATTGTTTTTGGTAGGGGAGCTATTGGTTGTTGCCCATAGACAGAAATTCCTAGACGTTTGATTGCACGTAACAAAGAAGGGGAGTGGAGAGGTCCGGCAATAAAACAGCAAATAGTATTTGGTGTTGTGATGTTCTTATTCATTAACCCTCTAAGGCAGCAATTCGGGCTGGAGTCTAGGTCAAGATTGGCTTTTGAGCACTGCCGGTAGGGCAATCACATCTAAGCAGCTATGATTTCATATTTCCGTCAAGTTGTCAATGCGTAAATCCTAAAGATAATCTAAAAATAATTTGTTAGTAGTCCTAAATCAAAGCGTTATTTTATCAGGTTATTGGTGAATTTATGTGAAATTTATTTTAGTTTTAGTAGTGCTATAGAGTCAGCGCGATCGCCAAACGGTTGCTTGGGAACATCGCTCTTAGCTTATCGATACATAGAAAGCGTAATTTTTCAAGCCAAATTAGATAGGTTTGCCCTCAATCAAAAGACGTAATAATTAAGTAATAGATTGTGAAGTGGGGAAGGTGTGCTAGAATTAGCGGCGAAGTTTATTCTAGAAACAAAAACAATGACCACTGAAACAAGTTTTGAAATGACGGGATATGCCAAGAGGAAATACAACGTCACTGCACCTATCAATGTTGATGTGGCCAGAAACTATCTCAGAGCAGTAGTGGCGATCGCTAGTGCTGATGGTGAGTTAGCACAGGAAGAAATAGATTGGTTTATGGAAGAACAGCAGCAGATGGGAACACCATCTGACCTCCTAGAAGAAAATGTCATAAACTTCGATGGGAAAAATGCCGACATCGAACAGTTATTGAGCGCTATTCATTATGATTTTTCTATAAATGTCGGCCATTCTATGTTATATCAAGCCATAAAAATGAGCCGTGCTGATGGAGTGTACCACGAAAAAGAAAAAGCAGCTGTTGATCGAGCAGCGGAAATTTTAGGAATTGAACGGAAAGTAGTTGTTAGCCTTGAGTCTTTGGCGGAAATAGAAGAGTCAGCAGACCGGCTACGACTAGCGATATTTGAAACTGACGTTGAATAGTTTCATTCATCAACTATGTTTATAGCTGATTTTTCTAACATCTGTAGTTTGAGCTTACTTTTTACCAAAACTTACCCTTTGACAAAAAAACACAACCTATGATGAGGTGAGGTTGTAGGGGTTTAACACCCCCCTCTTCTGGTTGACTAAATTTACCAACAAGCATCGTCAACGAACCTTATCGTAAACTCCAGCGGATATAGCACTACCCATTAAAGTTAGGACATTGATAAAAGCTAAAAAGCTTTTTTAGTCAACTTTTGCCTCTTGCCTCTTGCCTCTTGCCTTACGCATAGCGCTATACTTCTTACCCTCATCTTGTTGGCGAGAAGCGTACGCTAGCTCTGGGTCACATCTACCATTTAAGAAGAAAATAACTCTATTTCCCACTAATATTGCACTCGATTAAGGGCGACAATTACTAACCAAGATTGCTGCTCACAGGGTAAACCAGGTGGGCGGTAGTAATGATCAAAAATCTCAAATCCTGCTTGTTCAACACAGCGAGCCAAGCTTTGATATTCCCAACCTACAACATAGCGATAGCCGGTTGGACGAACACTATAACCCTCATGATCACCACGAATCATTGACATAACTATGGCACCATTGCTAACAAGCGATCGCTTTAAATCCTTAAGTACCCTAACCATCGCAGCACGGGGAATATGAATCAGGGATGCATTGGCAAAGATCCCATCAAAGCTCTTTGGTGGCAGCTTGAGGTTCAGAAACGATTGCTGCCAAACCTCGCATCCTGAAACCTGTTGCGCCATCTTCACAAATGCTGGTGTAGCATCGAGACCAATCACTTGATGACCTTGGTCTTTAAAAACAACCAAGTCTCTACCAGGACCACCTCCTAATCCAGAATCTTGCCTGGATTGCGGGGCATAGCATCCACCAAGGCGTTGCGATTTTGAGACACATCATGATTCCAGGTGCCTTCCCGGAAAGATTCTGCTGTTGCTTGATACTCAGCAATTGTTACTCTTTCGTGATCTTCCACAATAGTTCAACCTGGTGATACTGAAGCAAATTTTACTATCTAGCTAATAACTCGATAATAAACTCAGCCGCAGTTAGATAAGTTCGATGTGGGGGTTGCTCACCTAATGGCACCTGAACCCACCAGCCTTGGCACTGACAAGGGCTACGCCACAAGTCCAAATGGCCTATTGCGGGTGTTGCATAGAAACTGTCTTCCCCTGCCCCCAATAGCGCTGAACTCCAGTGGGTAAAGTAATCGTGACTAATCCGGTGGATGGGAAAATTGCCATACAGAGGCACACCCCAGCCATCAATAGCGATCAATGCTTGGATGGAACCTCCCAGTAGCTGCCAACCCCAAGCTGCTGCGATCGCACCCACTACCCCAGCACTGAAACCGATCAAGACTATGGGAGTCTTGACCAAACCAATGTGACGTTGCAAGAACTCTAAAATATGAATAGCTGAATAAGCTGGGTAGTCCTGAGCTGGAAAAATTAAGATTTTCTCAGTCCAGGAACTTGATAGATCCAAACTTGCTAAAAAATCCTGGGTCAGTTGGGGCTCATGGATACCGGGGCAAATAATTAAGTAGGGGGACATGAGTGAACTACCCCGACTTACTTCGTTGAAGTCGGGGCTTCCAGCTTCACGGAAGAATGCCTTAACTTGGACGGGCGTCCACGTCTTGGTCTTACTTCTTCTCCACTGGCGTTGACCTCCCCC
>NZ_JAAHGN010000750.1:0-3793 GCF_010672485.1 Moorena sp. SIO2C4
GCTGTTCCCTAAAATCCCGAAATTGTGTACCTCATAGCTATGATAATTGCTATATCTAAATCAAGACCAGGATTGGAGACCAACACTGGCTTCACATCCAGGCATATTTGGTATTGTCGATCTTCTTAAATTTGCTGGAGTTGCATAGAGACTATAGCAATCCTAAATCATTTCTAAAATCACTGGACTTCTTAAAAACTAGCTCCAACTCCTGTCCCTTCTGCATAGCTGCCTTCTGCCTTCTGCCTTAAAGCAGCCCATTTATTTCACGAATCAGATCGGATTGCTATATCACTTGATAGGGTGCTATAAAATTATACCAATTCACTAAAACCTTGCTATCTATTATAGCAATCCTAAATCATTTGTAAAATCACTGGACTTCTTAAAAACTAGTTCCAACTCCGGTCCCTTCAGCATAGCTGCCTTCTGCCTTCTGCCTTAAAGCAGCCCATTTCTTTCACGAATCAGATCGGATTGCTATATTGCATAATGGTAAAGATTAAGGGGAAAATGTAAAGGTAAAATCTTTGACTTTTTTCCCTTAATCTTGAGTATAGTAATTTGTAGTATTCATAAGTATTAATTAAGTGAAATGGTACCCACAATTCTGGCTCTCGACTTTGACGGTGTTCTGTGTAACGGACTATTAGAGTATTTTCAGACCGCGTGGCGTACATACTGTCAAATTTGGAAACCCGCTAGTCAAACACCACCCGAGAATTTAGCAGCTAGCTTCTACCGCTTACGACCTGTGATCGAAACCGGCTGGGAAATGCCAATATTGATTCACGCGCTGATTCTCGGTATTTCAGAAGAGAAGATTTTGCAGGATTGGTCAGCAGTTGCCCAGTCTATCGTTAATTCCGAGACCTTAGACAGAACCGATATAGCTAAGCAGTTAGACACTATTCGGGATAAATGGATTACCACCGATTTAGATGCTTGGTTGAGTCTACACCAATTTTATCCTGGTGTGATTGAGCGGTTGGATCAAATACTTTCTACAAATACCACACAGCTATATATTGTTTCTACTAAAGAAGGACGCTTCATCAAGCAGCTATTGCAGCAACAAGGTATTAACTTACCACAAGAGAGGATTATTGGCAAGGAGTCCAAACGACCCAAACATCAAACCCTACGACAATTAATTGAAACTTTTCCAGGGGAAGCCGTAACACTATGGTTTGTGGAAGATCGGCTCAAGACCCTTCAATCTGTGCAACAGCAGCCAGACCTCAAACCGGTGAAACTGTATCTAGCTGATTGGGGCTACAACACCAAAGCTGAGCAAGAATCTGCTGGTCATGACCCGAGAATTCAGTTGTTGTCTCTTGAGCAATTTTCCCAGGATTTTTCAAATTGGCTCGATTAACTATTAGGTATTAGGTAAGCTATCAGCTATCAGCTATCAGCTATCAGCTATCAGCTATCAGCTATCAGCTATCAGCTAATGCGCTACAGATGGTGCTACTGTTCGCGCAGCACCTCAAGTAGCGCAATCGGTGCTTTTAGGTGCGACCCGTGGGGCATTTAATAATTAGATGCGGAAAGCGCACCTTTGAATAAAAGAGGTAAGCATTCTTTTAATGTGAGTTAAGTCTTTTAAATAAAAGACTTAAGCATTCATTTAATTTGAGTTATGTTACAGCGCTTGTGGCCTGTGCCACAAAGCTGACGCCTGACAGCTAGCTGTTCGCGTAGCGTGAGCTAAAAGCTCACGGCTGAATGCTTACGGTATTAGTCCTTCTGGAAGCGAAATTTAGGTTTTGGCAGCATTTCAGAGAACTCTATAACTATCACCTCTGAGATTGTCTTCTCAACCAGGGGTGAAAGGGATTTTGAATAAAACGCTTTTCGGTTAGGGTTTCTATGGGATGCGACACCTAATTTTTAAATTCTGGAACTGGTTACTAAACCAAATTTTTCAGAGAATAATCCTGGTTCTAACGATCATGTTTTGCCTGGGAGTGGGAATTGCCCTCTCAAGTATGTCTCGTCTGTCAATGGATCTAATTGAATCCCACGCACTAGAGTATTCAGCCTTATCCGCTCAACTTATTAATGAGGCACGTAACCTCTACAGTACTGAGGTGGTTACTCGTGCTAAAACTGTTGATGGGATTACCGTTACCCATGACTACACTACCAAAAAAGGGGGAATTCCTAATCCAGCTACCTATGTGATAGAACTGGGTTCGCGCATCAGTGCCAATGATACGGGAGCTTTAATCAGGCTTTACAGTGATTATCCGTTTCCCAATCGACAAGGTGAAGGGGGTCCGAAAGATGATTTTGAATGGGATGCACTCAGATTCTTGAGAAAATATCCCACTCAGTCATTTTTTCGCCAAGAGCAGATCCAAGGTCGTTCTTCATTTCGATATGCAGAAGCCATCATTATGCAGCCTAGCTGCATTGCTTGTCATAACAGCCATCCGGATAGTCCCAGAATGGATTGGAAAGTAGGAGATGTCAGAGGTGTTTTGGAAATAATTCAGCCTCTAGACAAATTTGTGGTACACACACAAATGGGTCTGAGGAGTACATTTATCACCTTAGGAGGACTATCTGTGTTGGCACTCTCAGGGCTAATTCTGGTTATCGGTAGATTGCGTCAAACAGCAAAGGAATTAACAAGGCGGGTTAGGGAACGCACGGCTGATTTGGCTGAAGCTAACCAAGATTTAGAAAAAAGGAATCAAATCATTAGTCAGATTTTTTGGCGTTACCTGAGTAAGGAAGTGGTAGATAAGTTACTGGAAAAACCCGAAGAATTGAAACTGGGAGGCCAGCGCAAAACTCTCACCATACTAACCTCTGATTTAAGAGGATTTACAGCGCTATCAGAACGATTGCTTCCGGAAGAAGTGGTTAAAATTCTCAATCTCTATCTGAAACATATGTCAGAGGTGATTACTAAATACCAAGGAACCATTGATAAGTTCATGGGTGATGGAATTTTGGTTTTGTTTGGTGCTCCTACGGCGAGAGAAGACGATACAAAACGGGCAGTGGCTTGTGCTGTGGCGATGCAATTGGCAATGGTTCCTGTCAACGAAACGATGAATGAGTGGGGCTATCCACCTCTAGAAATGGGTATTGGTATCAACACAGGTGATGTTGTGGTGGGTAATATTGGCTCGGAAAAACGCACCGATTACAGTGTAGTGGGTAGCCAAGTCAACTTAACCTATCGCATTGAATCCTATACCATAGGTGGTCAAATTCTTATTTCACAATCTACCTTTGAACAGGTTAAGTCAATCGTGATTACTCACGGGCACAAACAGGTACAACCAAAAGGGGTTAAACAGCCAATTACTATCTATCAAGTTGTGGGTATTGGTGATGACTACAATCTCTTTCTACCTAAAGAAGATGAAGAATTTTTTTTCCTTCCTAAAGCCATACCACTCACCTACAAAATTTTGGAAGAAAAGCATATCGGTAAAAATCTTTTTCTTGGAAGTTTAGTTCAGCTTTCAGCTAAGGGAGCGAAAGTGCGTTCCTATGAGATAATAAGAGAGAATTTCCCGGTAGAGCTAAGTAATATAAGCCTGAATATATTAAATCAATACCAAGCAGAATATAGTGATGATATCTATGCTAAAGTGACGTCAATTGAACCAGAAAATAAAGGGTTTTATATCCGTTTTACATCCCAACCTCCAGAGGTAAATAAAATGCTTGATTCTCTATACAAGTCGATAAATGATAGAAGTGAATATAAGGCGTTAGGTATCAACAGTTAGCCGTCAGCTAGGGAAAGGCAAGAGGCAAGAGGCAA
>NZ_JAAHGN010000751.1:0-3785 GCF_010672485.1 Moorena sp. SIO2C4
TTATTATCATCGCTACCTATGATCGACCCCAAGATTTGCGGAGGTGTTTGTGCAGCATAGTTGCCCAAAAGTATACTCGACAATTGGAAATTATTGTAGTTGATAATCATCTCGCTTCTGGTTTGACTCCACCAGTGGTTGCTGAGTTTCCTGATGTTGTCTTAGTTAGTGAATCCCGTCAGGGACTAGCTTATGCTCGCAATGCTGGCTTTGTTGCTAGTACTGGGGATATTGTGATTGCGACGGATGATGATGTTACTGTGCCACCGGATTGGTTAGAAAAACTAATCGCTCCTTTTGCTAGAGCGGATGTGATGATTGTCACAGGTAATGTTTTGCCCCTACAGTTGGAAACCAATGCCCAGCAGTGTTTTGAAAATTATGGCGGCTTGGGACGGGGCTTTGAGGAGTTTGAGGTTAACGGAGATTGGTTTGAATCCTTTTCACGCCATGCTGTACCAACTTGGCAGTTAGGAGCAACCGCTAATGCTGCTTTTCGTGCCAGTATCTTTAGTCATCCCAAGATTGGTCTAATGAACGAAGCCCTCGGTCCCGGTATGCCTTCAGGAGTTGGTGAAGATACTTACTTATTCTATAAAGTACTTAAAGCTGGCTACACCCTCATCTATGAGCCAAGCGCTTATGTCTGGCATAAGCATCGCACTGAAATGGCAGAGCTACATCGTCAGCTTTACAACTACAGTAAAGGTCATGTTGCTTACAATCTGACCACATGGCTACAGGATGGGGATTGGCGAGGATTGGTGCAAATAGTGCTGGGATTGCCACTTGCTCATTTATCTCGCATCTATCAACGGCTCAGAGGTTGGAGCGATTATCCAATCTCCCTAATCTGGTTGGAAATGACAGGTAATCTGGCTGGAGTTTGGTCTTTGTGGCAGTCCCATCTGCGGGTTAAACGTGAAGGTCGTATAGCAAAGGGAGTAGGGAGTCGGGAGTCGGGAGTCGGGAGTAGGGAGTCGGGAGTCGGGAGTCGGGAGTCGGGAGTCGGGAGTAGGGAGTAGGGAGTAGGGAACAAAAATTATCACAATATTGTTTCACTCTCGTAAAACAATAATCTCAGCCAAAGACTGAAACTTTTATTTAATCAAGGTTTTAAGTTTTTTTGAATAACTAAAAAATTAAATCACAATGGGTTAAATAAAGCCCTATCAAGCTTTAATTTACTGCTTTATTAAAGTCTAAAAAAATAGTAATATAGCATTTGAAAATAGATCATCAAATAATCGGATCTATTTCCTACTATTCCCTATTTACTGCTCCCTGCTCCCTGCTCCCTGCTCCCTGCTCTCTAAAAACCAGGGAGGGCGAAATTACCTAAACCAATTGACAACTGCTGTCAAATGCTATATTACTCCAATGTCTTCAATACAACATCGAAAATCAAAACTCAAACAATTTTACAAGTGGCGGCTTTCTTATCTCTATGATTTGCTACGAGAGCTAGTTAATCGGGAGATGAAGCTACTCTACAAACGGTCAGTTTTGGGAGTAGCTTGGATGCTGCTTAATCCACTACTCCAGCTAGCTGTATTTTCCTTTGTTTTCCGTTTTGTATTGTCGGTTGATATTCCTCAATATACCTCCTTTGCATTTTCTGGTTTGTTGGTATGGACATGGTTTAACACGTCTCTTTTTCAAGCCACTGGGGTGATTATTAGTAATCGCCCCCTGATCCGACAACCGGGTTTTCCCAACGCTATCTTACCGGTGGTTACCGTAACAACAGGTCTGATTCACTTTATTCTAGCCCTGCCAATATTAGTTATCTTTCTGTTAATCGATGGTGTTCAGCTACAGCCAGTAATTATACTGTTACCAATCCTACAAGCTCTACAGTTTTCCGTTACCATTAGTTTAGCCTATATACTAGCTGGGCTTAATGTAATATTTCGCGACACCCAGCATACTATCGGTGTACTTCTACAGCTGTTTTTTTATCTCACACCTATTTTTTATGAAATTACTAATGTGCCCAAAAATTACCAGTTTTTCTATTACCTTAACCCGATGGTGCATCTGGTTACCGCCTATCGCGCTGTACTAATTAAAGGAACACCACCGGATTGGATAGCTCTGCTAGTTATGGCTTTGGTCACGGCAGTGTTTTTACCTATCGGTCTTCAAATTTTCCGGTGGCAGAGCGATCGCTTTGTGGAGGAATTATAGATGGTTGATGCAATTATTGTTCAAGGACTCGGTAAACGCTTTAACTACTATCATCCTGAGCGACCGCTTACTATTATGGAGGCGGCGCTGTCGGGTTTTCGGCATATTATGGCAGCGGAAGGGTTTTGGGCGTTGCGGAATATTACGTTCAAGGTTTCCCCAGGCCAAATGCTAGGCATTCTCGGTCACAATGGAGCAGGTAAATCAACGTTATTGCGCTTGATTGGTGGGGTTGGAAAACCGGATGAAGGGAAGGTTAGGGTTAATGGCTCCATTGGAGCGCTGCTGGATTTGGGGGCTGGTTTCCATCCAGATTTGACTGGGCGAGAAAACGCTTTTGTTAGTGGTGTTGTAGCAGGTCTTACTCGTCAAGAGGTGGGGCGGCGTTTTGATGAAATCGTGACGTTTGCTGAACTTGAGCAGTTTATCGATAACCCAGTCCGCACTTATAGTACAGGGATGCAGATGCGGCTGGCGTTTTCGGTGGCTGTACACACAGACCCAGATGTGATGCTAGTTGATGAGTTTCTGTCCGTTGGGGATTTGGCATTTCAGGCTAAGTGCTTGGAACGAATTGCTCAGTTGAAAGAGTCTGGCTGTGCTATTGTCCTAATTTCTCACAGTAGCGAGCAAATTGAGCAACTTTGCGATCGCGCTTTGTGGCTACAACAAGGACAAATCATGGCTTACGGTGAGCCAAAAGTGGTAGCAGGACAGTATGTCAATCAAATGCGATCGCAAACCCAGCAACCTACTCCCAACAGACCTGCCCAACTGACTAGGTCTGGTGTGGAACTGCGAATGAATGAAAACCGGTTTGGCTCTCTAGAAGTAGAAATTACCGATGTGCTGCTGTTACCTAGCTTAGAGATTAATAGTGGTGATTCCTTGGCCATTGACATTGAGTACTTGTCACTTCAACCAATTGATGGACTAATTTTTAGTGTCATCATTAGCACTGAAGATGGTCAAATCTGTCTTGAGACTAACACAACTACCATGGGAGCATCCTTACCAGGTATTAAAGGTAAAGGAAAAATAAAACTCCATCTATCCCGCTTAGATTTAAACGGTGGTAAGTATTTTGTTGATGTTGGGGTTTATGAACCGAATCGGGCTTATACCTATGACTACCATTGGCATGTGTATCAGCTTTTAGTGCGTTCAAAAGATAGCGAAAAAGGTATTATTAGCCCACCGCTTCGTTGGGATGTTGTTGAAGGTTGAAAGTTGGTTGAAGGTTTAAATTTGGTTGAAGGTTGAATGTTGGTTGAAGGTTGAATGTTGGTTGAAGGTTGAATGTTGGTTGAAGGTTGAATGTTGGGTGAAGGTTGAAGGTTGGGTAAAAGTTGAATGTTGAATGTTGTTCGCCTTTGGCGTTCGGTGAAGGGTAGGTTTAATGTTGCTTGATTGTTGACTGAGGAACAGGTAATAGGCAACAGGTAACAGATTTAGCTTTACGATTCCCGATTCCCGATTCCCGATTCCCGATTCCCGATTCCCGATTCCCGATTCCCGATTACCGATTCCCGATTCCCGATTCCCGATTCCCGATTCCCGATTCCCAGATCCGAATACCACACGTCTGAACTCCA
>NZ_JAAHGN010000752.1:0-3775 GCF_010672485.1 Moorena sp. SIO2C4
GCTTCTTGCCAGCCAACGCAGTTTCATTCCGAAGGTTTGAAGCAATCGATGGAAGAGCCTAGGACATCGTTAGACTTCCAGTGGCGTCAGCCTGATACCCAGAATTCCCCAACCTTCCATAACCAATCTGCTCCTCGATCTCCAGGACAATGGCCATTATCTGTGGGCAATGTTTGTGACCAGGGAGACAAAACATCTGAACAAGCTGCTGTTGGGCAATACTGTGCTCTTGATACTCCCTATCAAGCAGCAACCACTATTCACGAGCGCGTGCTGCTCTTTTCACCACCAGTCAAGAAAACCGGGGCAAACCATACCCCCTGCCAGGAAACCGCTGCGCCAACTGATCCAACTCTTTCAAACAGCCAGGAGCGGGTATTCTCGTTTGTCAAAATTCCTCTGTCACCTGCTATCGCTGCTCTTTGGGAAGGAGGACTAGAAACTGACAGTTGCGAGCCTAAGGTAGCTTTTAACTATTCCCCATCTCCAATATCTCGGTCTGAGTCACCTAACTCTCAATTGTACCTAGTGTTGGCTCAAGATACCACAGAGCAACGACTCTTTGCCCAAGAACTGGCAGCAAAAAATGCTGATTTAGTGCAACTAAACCGACTCAAAGATGAGTTTTTAGCTTGTATTAGCCATGAACTGAAAACACCTATAACTGCGATTTTGGGTTTGTCAACTTTGTTGAAAGACCAAGCCCTAGGGGAACTCAATCAACGTCAATCCCGTTATGCGCAGTTAATTTATCAGAGTGGGCGTAAGCTAATGACCGTGGTCAACGATATTCTCGATTTGACCCGTATGGAGACTGGTCAACTGAAACTTACCCTCGAACCGGTGCCAATTCGGACTGTATGCGATCGCGCTTATGACCAGGCTCGCTCTGAAATAGACTCAAAACACTCGGAGGACAACAATCGAGATTATCCCACAAAATTCACCCTAGAGATTGAAGCAAGTTTAGAGATGCTGATTGCTGACGAGTTGCGTTTACGGCAAATGTTGGCCCATCTGTTTTCTAATGCCCTTAAGTTTACCGATGGCAGTGGTGAAATTGGTCTGAAGGTCAATTGGTGGCAAGGTTGGATTGCTTTCACGGTCTGGGACACTGGCATTGGTATTCCTGCTGATAAACAGCACTTGATCTTTCAGAAATTCCAACAGCTGGAAAAGCCTCTGACTCGTAGCTTTGAGGGGACGGGTCTGGGATTAGTCTTAACACAACATCTAGCTCACTTGCATGGTGGAGATGTCTCGTTTATTTCCAAGGCAGGGCTCGGTAGTCAGTTTACCTTACTCTTCCCCCCCTGTCCTCCCCACGCTTCATCTGATCAATTGGACAATTGGGATGAGCAACTATCAGAGATTGCCCCTACGGCAAGGTCTCACCCCCCATCTTCGACGCCCAACCGTTTAGTGTTAATTGTGGAAGCTGTACCTCGTTACCTGGAAGGATTGACGGAACAGCTCAAGAGTTTAGGCTATTGGGTGGTGGTTGCCCGCTCTGGTACGGAAGCAATCGAAAAAGCCCGTCGTCTACAACCCTATGCTATTTTACTCAATCCCCTACTACCAAAACTTTCTGGTTGGGATGTCCTAACACTGCTAAAGTCCGATGCCCAAACTAATCACATCCCGGTTTTGGTAACAGCCACCCAGGCCGAAAAACAGCAGGCCACCCACAACAAAGCTGATGGTTTCTTAAGTCTGCCAGTACAAGAGGAAGCATTACGAGAAAACCTGTCTCGGCTGGCTAAAGATGAGAGTAATACCAGTAGTGTGCTAACGATTCTCTATCTCAATCCTGGTGATGGGCGAAAAGGCTATTCTGTAGAGTCCTACCAGAACCCTGACTCGTCTGCACTGACTTATGAGTTAACTTCACTATTGAGTCTAGAAAACTTAGACCTCAATTATCGGGTACTCGAAGCCGATGATTTCGATCAAGCTGAGTTATTGAGCCGGGTTTGGAATCCAGATGTGATTGTATTAAATGGTGCTCGACTGATAAACCCTTTAATCTACTTGAATCAGTTTTCATCATATCCTTGCTTGAGTACTTTACCACTAGTAACCCTGGATCACCAAACTACAGAAGCTGCTAATCAAGTAACTGGTCTTTCGGTCTATCCCTGTTTAGCACCAAATAATCAACAAAAGATGGCTGCCATACTGCAAGTCATTCAAGTGGCAGCTGGAATCAGTTGCAAGCCTACCATTTTAGTGATGGACACGGGGGAGCAGAGGACAAAGTTTAGGGGTAATCCGTTACAGGTTAACAGGTTGAACCTTGAATCCTCTCACTTATCCTACGGGTTGTCAATGGCCGGAAAATCATCAACATCTTGGCTACAGGCACTGATTCAATACTTACAAACTGCTGGTTATTGCAGCTTAGTGGCCTGTTCTTGGGCAGAAGTATACCGTCAAATTCAGGGAAAAAGTGTGGACTTGCTGCTGATTCGATTAACAGATCTCACTAATCCTTCAGAACATTCGAAAGGATTGATAACTCTTGCTCAATTGCCAGAGCGACCACCCATTCTGGTTTTGGATCATCGATTAGAGGCTAAGCAGCACGATCCAGTAATCCAGAGTAGTAACAGTAGTAACTCGAATTCTCAGTTGGAGTTGCTGCTTGAGAAAATTGCTACTCAGATTGTACACTGGCATTCTCAGTCAATGACCCAGTTATTGAAACAGATTAAGCAGCTCATGAACCCAACCCTTTAAAGGGGTGGGATGCAAGTCGGTCATATTGTCCGACACCGTGATTGTCCATCCAGTCTTGGAGACACTTGTTGCGAACAAAGCCAGCCGTGGGGATCATAAAGCCAATGATGCCAAACTGTTTTGTTGAACCTTCCTCTTTTGGATTCAAGTACAAACAACAGCAATTCCTAACTATCTGATCAGTTTATTATACCATAAGGATGCCCTTCGCCCAATTTATAGCGTTGATCGCAGTTATGAGGTACAGTCTTTTTTGACGTTGATTCCCTGTTTTGATGCAGCGCATTCCTATTCCCTATTCCCTATTCCCTATTCCCTCTTCCCTCTTCTCTCTTCAGGTGATCCGCTGTTCCGGTGATCCGCTGTTCCCTAAAATCCCGAAATTTTGTACCTCATAGCTATGATAATTGCTATATTGGTTGGTTGCAATTGATCCCACGGCAAATCAACGATTATGGCGTGAGCCTTCTTTCGAAATTCAAGCTAATATGGAGAAGACACCTCCTATCCAGCCAAAGTTATTTGGATTTATCTCACGTTTACCTTAGCATTTATATTTAATCATAGTTAATATTTGTGGCTAATTAATATCGTAATGTTTAATGAGTTTTACTAAAAATAATTAAACGAAAAACAGGACAAGGTTAAAACGTAATAACAAGCATAAAAATAAATATGAAAACGGCAAACCAACAAACTGGTTACGGTTAACAAAAGGATGATTAAATAGTAAGATTACCAAAAATAAGTGCCAACAATAGTATTGCTTATGGTTAATGAATGGAGCGGTCGCTTAATCTGAGTTGCTAGAAAGTATTTACGTTAATTTAAATAGTAAGTAAGAGTAAGTAAGTTTTTTAAAGGAGGTAGACCATGAAACGTCTTGTGGTATGTTGTGATGGAACATGGCAAGAGTTATCAAGTACTTACCCAAGCAATGTGGTTAAGATTTCTCAGGCAGTTAAAGCATTGGGTAGTCACGGAGTTCTACAAATCGTATTCTACGATGAGGGAATTGGCACAGAAGACTCTCTGA
>NZ_JAAHGN010000753.1:0-3771 GCF_010672485.1 Moorena sp. SIO2C4
TGCCAAAACGCAGAAGAGCTAAGTCTCAACTTCCAGCCCTTGAGCAGCCGGAAATGGTTGCAGATGAAATTATTGCTTCTGGTAGACAACAAGATATCAATAATTTGCTCGAAAGAATTGGCAATACTAGTTGTAAATTAACTGTTATTCATGGACCATCTGGAGTTGGAAAAAGTTCCTTAATCTATGCAGGATTAGTTCCAATTCTCAAGCAAAGAGCTATTGGTCAACGAGATGTATTGCCAATTGCCATACGAGTCTATACTGACTGGGTTAGGCAGTTAGGCGAGTTATTGGTTAATGCACTAAGAGCAAGAGGGCTTAGTCTTTCTGTTGAAGCAGATTCAGTAACTAGCATCTTGCAACAGTTGCAAGAAAATGGTGACCGAAACTTACTAACAGTTTTAATTTTTGATCAGTTTGAAGAATTATTTGTTGCTGTCCCAGATATAGTCGATCGTAATCTTTTATTGGAATTTTTAAAAACAGCAATTGACTATATTCCTTATACTCAAGTGATTCTGTCATTAAGGGAAGACTATCTACACTATCTCTTAAAATTTCAACGTTCAAAAAAAATAGATACTATCAATTACATATTAAGCCAAGATATACTTTATTATCTAGGAAACTTTTCTCAAGAAAATAGTGATAATTTTATACAACATGTAACAACTAAACTTCATTTGTATTTGGAAAATGCTTTGATTAATCAACTTGTAAATGATTTAGCAGGAGAGCTAGGTGAAGTTCGTCCCATTGAGTTACAGATTGTGGGATTACAATTACAAGAAGAGAAAATTTATAAACTGGTTGAGTATCAAGCAATCGGTTCTAAACAAAAGCTATTGGAGCGATTTTTAGCTGGAGTTGTTAAAGACTGTGGTTATTGGAATGAACGTGAGGCAAGACTAGTTTTATACCTCCTAACAGATGAAAATAACACTCGACCACTCAAGTCAAGGGCAGAGTTAGGATCGGGTTTATTCGATCTCGGAGTAGGAGAGATAGAAAACCTAGATTTAATATTAGAGATCTTCGTCAACTCAGGATTGGTTTTACTTTTGCCAGAATTTTCGACTGCGCACTATCAATTAGTACACGACTATCTTGTTCCTATTATTCGTCAATCGACAGGAGCTTTAATAATCACTGAATTGGAACAGGAGAGACTAGCAAGAAAAGAGGCGGAACGAAGTAAATTAAGACTAGAAGAGGCGTTTTTTAAAAGCCGATTTAGAGCATCAATTGTCAAAAAAATGATTATTATGGTAGTATTAATACTATTGACCGGACTACTATTTGCGAGACAAGTTAAAATACTAAAGACTCTTGCTCTTGCTCAATCCTCAGAAGCCCTATTTAACAGAAATAGGGAGTCACTTGATCCACTCATATTAGCTTTAAAGGCAGGAACACAACTTAAGTCAGCAATCGCAGTAGGAACCAATACCCGCACTCAGACTTTAGCTGCATTACAGCAAGCCCTTTATGGAGTCAGAGAGCGCAATCGTTTGGAAGGTTATGACAGTTGGGTTAATAGCGTCACTTTCAGTCCTGATGGTGAAATCCTTGCCACTAGCATTGCTGATAGTACGGTCAAACTTTGGAGGGGAGATGATGAAATACTAACCGTTCTCCCAGGGCATACAGATACAGTCAATAGCGTCAGTGTTAGTCGTGATGGTGAAATCCTTGCCACTGGCAGTGCTGATGGCACCGTCAAACTCTGGAGTATAGACGGTCAATTACGACACACCCTCCAGGGGCATGAAACTGAGGTTACAAGTATCGGTTTCAGCCGGGACGGTCAGGTGATTGTCAGTGGTAGTCGCGGCGGAATAGTAAGATTGTGGGACAGACAGGGCAACCCAATTGGGCAACCCTTTGCAATACAGAACGCTAGTATTACGAGTCTCAGTTTCAGTCCTGACGGTAAGGTGATTGCCAGTGGTAGTAGCAACGGAATAGTAAGATTGTGGGACAAACAAGGCAACCGAATTGGGCAAACCTTTATGGGGCATAAAGCTGATGTTACAAGTATCAGTTTTAGCCCTGATGGTCAGACCCTTGCCACTGCTAGTCTGGATGGAGCTGTTAGACTTTGGAATCTTCAAGGAAAGGAAATTCTTACTTTCCAGAGTTCTGGTGCCACAATCAACAGCGTTAGCTTCAGTCTTGATGGTCAGACAATTGCCACTGGCAGTTTAGATGGAACTGTTAAGCTTTGGAGTCGGGAAGGTCAGGAACTCCAAATCTTGCGGGGTCATAAGAGAGGGATTGCAATTATGAGCTTTAGTCCCGATGGCAAAATTTTAGCCACCGCCAGCAGAGACTTGACCGTCAGACTCTGGAGCGTTGAGGACTATGATCTCAAAACCCAAACCCTATTTGGACATAAGGCTGTGGTTGATAGCGTCAGCTTTAGTCCCGATGGTCGCACAATTGCCACTGCTAGCTTCGATGGAACTGTTAAAGTATGGGAACGAGACGGTACACTAGTCAGTACCTTAGAAGGACATCAAGGTGCAGTCATAAGTCTTAGTTTCAGCCCTGATGATAATGTCATTGCCAGTCTTGGTTTGGATGGAAGTGTCAAACTCTGGAAACTAGACGGTACACTAGTGAAGACCTTAGAAGAAAATCAAAATCCAATCATAAGTTTTAGTTTCAGCCCTGATGGGAAATTCCTTGCCAGTGCTGGTTTGGATGGAACGGTAAAGCTATGGAGTCTGGAGGGTAAACTAATCAAAACTATTGATGCCCATAAAGCTAGTGTTTACAGCGTCAGTTTCAGCCCTGATGCACAATTATTTGCCAGTGCTAGTAACGATGGAACCGTAAAACTCTGGAATTTAATAGGTCAACAACTGGCAACTCTCAAGGGACATAACGATGATTTTGACAGTGTCAAGTTCAGCCCTAATGGCAAAATCATCGCTACTGCTAGTAAGGATGGAACCCTTAAACTCTGGAATTTGAGCGGTGAAGAACTTGAAACTCTCAAGGGGCATAGTGCTGCGGTGATTAGCCTCAGCTTTAGCCGTGACGGTCAGACCCTTGCTACCGCGAGTCTGGATGGAACTATTAAACTTTGGAATTTGCAAGGTCAACAACTGGCAACTCTTAAGGGACATAGTGGTGTAGTCAATAGCCTCAGTTTTATCCCCTACGGTACCATACTTGCCAGTGGTAGTAGTGACGGGACAGTCAAACTCTGGAGTCTTCCGGAGGGTAAAGTACTCCAAACCCTCAAGAGTAGTGGTGCTGCGATCAATAGTGTTAGCTTCAGCCCTGACGGCAAGACTCTTGCTACGGCTAGTGAGGATAAAACTGTAATGTTATGGAATATCGATCTAGCTCTAAGTAGTCTAGATGAGCTACTGCGACGTGGTTGCGATTGGGCTGGGGATTATCTAAGGAATAACCCGAATGTAAGTGAACGCGATCGCACTGTTTGTGAAGGCATCAACTAAAACGCGATTGACCTTTGGTCACGCTTCGCGATCGCACTCTTTGTCGAGGTATCAACTAAAACGCGATTGACCTTTGGTCACGCTTTAGGCTTTGCCGACGCTGCTTGAGGTGCGAACGCACTGGTCCGATTGTGATTAATCCGTTGGTGGGCAGTGCCTACTTTGGCGATTGCTAACCACATGAATCGGTCGAAAGCACTGCCCACCCTACATCAACTACTAAAACGCGAATGCACTGTTTGTCGAGGCATTCACTAAAACGCGATTGACCTTTGGTCACGCTTTAGGCTTTGCA
>NZ_JAAHGN010000754.1:0-3771 GCF_010672485.1 Moorena sp. SIO2C4
TGATAAATAAAAGCGATCGCGCCACCATTTGAACATAACCGCTCTGACTAATTTCCATCACTTCAACCTCATCTTTGCGCTGACCCCGCAAACTAGCACCACTTCCGCCACAAACTAGCCAATTTAAATTGGAGTCAGCATGTTTAGTATCAAGGGTACGCAAATGCTCAAAGCAATGGGCATGTCCACTTAAGATTAAATCTACCAGTGGCCGTTTTTCCGGTAGGGAACCAATAGCAGCAGCCACCTGATCCAATACTTGGCGTAAATGGCCACGAACTGCGATCGCATCTGGCTGCTCCCATCGGGTTGTTTCCGTTGAATAGGCAGAGTGATGAAGATAGATCACTCGTCCCCTTACCTGAGGATCATGCCAAGAATCAATTAACCGTTGCTGTAACCAGTCTAGTTGCTCTAGGTCAGGATCAGCCTTAGGTTTAGACGAAGAGCCAGAAATACAAAACGTATTGGAATCAAGGGCAAAAAAGTCAATGCCACCATATCTAAAGGTATAGTAGCGATTAGGTAGACGGGTAAAGTGACCAGGTTGGTAGCGCAGGCATCTTCCCGTTTCGGTCTTGGCAGTATAGTGTTGGTTGAGGTACTCAGCTAAATTACTGCGCTTGTGAGGTTGACTCAAGCAATCAAGAAAAGCTTGAGCATAGGCTTTGCCTTGGTTAGAACTATCCCAACCTAGCGTCAACCCTAACTGAGATTTTAACCAACGGCGTAGAGGTAAACTTAACTGAGCAAATAATCTGGGCAGAAAAGTCAGGTCATAGTAATCATGATTTCCTGGTACAGGGAAAATCGGGTGATTAAAGACTAGTCGAGTAGTGTCAGTTTTTTTGACAGGACTCCTAATACCAAAAACCTCTCGGTAGAATTTAAGAAATTTCTCCAGATAAAACTCACCCGACCCAAAGGGATAAACGAGATCCCCTGTGTGTAACGTAAAGCAACAAGTATCCATGTGCTCACGTAATTGTTGAGCAATTTGTGCTTGCAGCTTCTCTCCATATTTCGTATCTGAATCCGTATCCCCAAGGACTAGAAACGAAAAGTCTGGACGTTCATTTTCACCATCATCAAGCACTAACTGAGTTTGGTCAATTCCCTCCTTGATAATCCCAGGATTACGCCAGCATAAGCACTGGTTGATTGTAGCGATTTTAGTAGCAATAGGTGGGTCATATAGCATGTTTAAAATAGGTGAGGTAGATTCCCGATTCCCTTTTACTTGAACAATGTCGGGGTAAGGTTCTCCTCCTCCTCCCAATCCTGTTCTTTGTGATTGTTTCCGTAACCGGATTTGTAGTACTTGTAAGGGCTAATAGAGTCACCTTTAACACCATTAGCAACAATGCCTAAAACGTGAATTTGAGACAGTTTCAGATTCTCAAGAGCTTGGGTCAGAGCAGAACGATCTGTTTTCCCAATGCGACTTACCAGAATCAACCCATCGGTGTGAGAAGTAAGCAAGCTAGCGTCTGCTAATCCCAAAACTGAGGGAGTATCATAAATTACGAGGTCAAAGGTTTCGTGGAAACCTGCCATCAATTGTGTCATTTTATGGGAATATATCAGCTTGGTAGGATCTGGAACAAGTTGACCTGAGGTTAGGACTGATAAGCCAGCTACAGGTAACTTTTGCTCAATTACGTCTTCAGGGGATAGGGTTTGGAGAATTAAATTACTTAATCCCAACTGGTTGGATAATTGCAATCTTGGATGAACTTGGGGTTTACGCAAATCTGCATCAACTAATAACACCTTTTTCCCTATGGCTGCCGCTGTTTGAGCCAGGTAAATAGCAATGGTTGACTTACCATCCCCAGGCAGAGCTGAACTGATTGCCAGAGAACGGATTGGGCGGTCTGAACTCAGTAATTGAATATTGGTATAGAGTACTCGTAGGGCTTCCAAAAAGTGTGAGGATTGGGAGTCCCCATAATAGATGTAAGGCGTTGATTTTTGCTTCAAAGCTGGTATTAGCCACGTAAAAGGTTTAGACAATAAACCTCCTACTTTGGCTAGGGAGTTATTACTTGGCGTTGCTGCTATTTGTTTATTAATGGGGATATTCCCTAACAAATGGAGTTTGCTTTGCTGTTTTAGTTCCTCGAGATTGTGATAAACGTTATCTAATCTTTCCAAAATCAAAGCCACACCAATGCCTACAGCAATACTAGCTACAGCTCCCAAGGTTAGACTACGTTGGATGTTAGGAGAGATCGGAACCACTGGCCGAACTGGGGCTTCAATTACTTCCCAAGGAATCTCGGTTTGGGCGGCTTCGATTTGCAACGTTTCGCGGGTAGCCCGAAAACGGTTTAACCCCTCACTAGCAATTTGTATTTCTAGCTGTAAGTCGGTGTATTGTCTGGCTAAGGCAGGCATTTGTTGAGCCTGTTGTTCTAGCTGTTGTTGGGCAACTAATAAGGTTTGACGTTGGGTTTCAAGCCTTTGCACCTCAGTTACACCTTCTGCTAACTTGGAGCCTAAAATTCGCTCTGCTTCTTGCTCTAGGATCGGGAGGAGATTTTGCCGTTGATTTTGGAGAAGTCGAATCGCTGTGCTTTGTGGTTGGAAGCGAGTTAATTCCCCAGCGATTTGGGTTTCGACATTTCTTAACTGACCAATGATTTGCTGAGATAGTGGAGCGTCACTAAGAGCCGCCAGAGCTCCAGTTTCTTCTTGTAGAGAACCAACATAGAAGCGGGTTTGAACTAATTGTTGTTCAAGGGCTAAGTTTTGCTCCTTCAAGGCGGTAATTTGAGAAGCGATTAGTTCAGCTTGGCTGTCTGGGTTAGTAAACTGATATCGCTCTCGAAAGGCTTGTAATTGGTTTTGGAGTTGATTTACCCTGGCTTGTAAGGATGGTAACTGGTTTTCAATGAATTGAATCCCTTGGCGTAAGTTAGTCTGGCGCTCGTTCAGGGAGTAGTTCAGGTAGACTTTGGCTAATTGCTCTAAAATAGTGAGGATCAGATCCGGATCGTTTCCCTGGTAGCTGATTTCCAAGATCTTAGTTTTCCCTAAGCGAGTAATTTTTAAATTGCCAATTAGGGAATTATAACTAATTTCGGGATAGGTTTTTTGTACTTCTGCGAGCACTACTTCCATTAGCTCAGGACTACGCAGGACTTGAATTTGGGTTTGGTAGTCTAAACTAGATTTAATGTTTTGGTTCCCTAAACCAGGCGTTAAATTGCCTAAGTCATTTTCAGCATTAACAGGCTCTACTAAAATCCGGAATTTGCTTTGGTAAATTGGCTCTTCATTTAAAGTTCTCGGGATGACGAAGGACATCCCTGTCACTACTACCCCTACAATGACTACTCCTCGCCGTCGCGCCACCCCAAGCCAAAGGCCCAAATCCCACTCACTGTCTTCTGGTTCTAACCACTGTGACCCTTAGACCTCTCCAACAAATAAAGTTATGGTAAAATAAGAGGATGATAAATTAATTTTAGGAATATCATCCATGAGCTATACTTGGGATTATATCCAGAAAAATCCTAAACAAACTAAACGATTGCTAGGGATAAATCATGAACAACTCTATCAACTGATAGAACAAGCCAAGTTATTACATCGTCAACATAAAGAAAAAAATCAAAATCAAAAAGTCCGGCTAATTAAGCCTGGGGGAGGTGCTTCACAAAAATTATCACTGTCTTGATGCAATAGCGAGTGGGGGAAACCACGGCAGTCGCTCATGGGGGAGACCCCCAAGACCGCGCTGCCTCCCCAAGACCGCGCTGCATC
>NZ_JAAHGN010000755.1:0-3771 GCF_010672485.1 Moorena sp. SIO2C4
TTGGAATTCCCAAAGCTTCCAAAGCCCGGAGACGGGACTGAGCATTGTAGCGATCCATAAATGTACCTACTTGAATCACACCCTCTCCCTCGCGCACAAACGCTTGTGGTTCAATTTCTTGTACTTGGGATAACAACAAATAACTATCACCCACCACATCAACCCGATAGAGATTAGCGATGGGTATTGATCTATTCGTTATGGATCGATTAGTGTCGTTGACCTTTAACTCAGGTGGATTAAGAGTATTGCTTGACCGGTTGGGTGAGGCGGTCGGCAAAAATAAAGGGGGAGTGTTAACCGATGGTAGAGAAGATGGGGTCATAGTTGGTAGAGGCTCCCCAAAAAATCTCGGTTCTGATGAAGTTTGGGCAGTAGCTGGCCTCAGATCCACCATCACTGTTTGCCCAGTCAGTAGCAACAGTAGCCAACCAGTTACCTTAATCAGTGTTTTAGGATTTTTGAATTGGTCAGACAGTCTGCTCATAATCGGTATTGCACTCTAGTAGAATTAGTAGGTTATATCAATTTAAATTTACCCGTCAACCCTAAACAAATGACTAAAATCCTGTCAAAATGGGTAATCTTACCGCTGATAATTCTCTGCATTATAGCCTGTGGCAGCAGTAACCTAGATGGAGTAACCACCGTCACTCTCGGTGGTTGGCAAAGCAGCCCTACTGAAAAACAATTACTAGAGCAAGTACTAAAAGAATTTGAAGCTAAACATCCCAAGGTAAAGGTTAAGCTTGAAGTCATCACTGGTCAATACATGGATGTGATCAAAACCCGATTAATTGGTGATGCAGCTCCAGATATCTTTTATTTAGATGCCTATGAAGCCCCATTACTAATGATTCATGATGTTTTGGAGCCTTTGGATGACTACATTAAGCGCACTGATAATTTTGATGTAGCTGACTTTGAACCCTCTCTGTTTAAAGCATTCCAATATAATGGAATAATCTACGGATTGCCTAAAGATTTTTCCACCCTTGCCCTTTTTTACAATAAGCAATTATTCAAACAAGCTAATTTAACTCAACCACCCCAAACTTGGGAAGAATTACGGGATTATTCCCAAAAACTCACCGTTGATAAGAATCGCGATGGCAGAAATGAACGCTATGGTTTGGGAATTAATCAGGAGCTGGCTCGTCTCTATTTTTTCATTAAAGCTTTTGGAGCTAACTTAGTTGACAAAAACGGCTACGCTACCTTTGCCACTCCTGAAAGTTTTAAAAGTCTTAAAACTGTCATTGACCTATACCGAAACTACCAGTCTGCTGCCTTACCTTCAGACGTTGGGGCTAGTTCTGGTAGCGAAATGTTTGGTCAGGGTAAAACCGCAATGGTCATCGAAGGTAGCTGGGCGATTCCTTATCTCAAAGACACATTTCCTAAAATTAAATTCGCCACCGCTGAAGTTCCCTCCTTAGGTAGTAAAAAAGGAACAATGGCTTATACCGTTGCTTATGTGATGAACAAGCAAGCTCAACATAAAGAAGCAGCTTGGCAACTAATTTCCTATCTAACCGGCAAAGAAGGAATGAAAGCTTGGGGAAAAGCCGGACTAGTACTACCTTCTCGGCTATCTGTGTTATCGGAACTAGGCTATCAAAAAAATCCCCTCTATGCTCCTTTTATTAAAGGAGCCGCCTATGCAACCATTTGGCAGGCTGGGGAAACCTTGCCAACCATTCAAACCCATTTCGATAATCAATTTCTGAGTGCCTTACTGGGTGAGCAATCCTTAGAAAGTGCTATGAAGAAAGCCCAAGAATCAGCTAATGAAGAGATTCGAGCAGGTGATTACTAACTAAGTTTTAGGGAGTCGGGAGTCGGGAATCGGGAATTGGGAGTCGGGAGTATGGGGGGAGGGAATAGGCAAGAGGCAAGAGGCAAGAGGCAAGAGGCAATACTTAGATGTTGCACCAGTACAAAAAAACTTAATAACGGAAGTGATAACAATCAATTTCAGTGCTGAAAGAATGAAATCTTATTGCTGTTCCCTGTTCTATGTTCCCTGTTCTATGTTCCCTGTTCCCTATTCCCTGTTCCCTATGCCCTAACTTAAAATAAATCCTCAGTTCCCCATGCTGGTCCTTTCTGTGCAGCTCTGATCACAAATGCCGCTAACTTCTCGATTTTTTCCTGTGATAGCCAACTCTCTGGAACTTTGCGGCACGAGAAGCTTTCCTCGGTACCATCATAGGTCATCGGTTGCCTCATAAAAGTAACTAAACGATTGAGATTATCCCGAGGTGGTTTTGCCCCAGCTAGCCTCTCCAGAGATAGAGATACAGTGGGATTAATAATATTAGATCCTCCCACATGACACCTCTGGCAATTTTCGGAAAATAAATTTATACCAAAGGACAAGTCTTCGCCATCAAACAGCTTAGTCTCTCCCTTGCCATCTAAAGAAATCGGTACAGGTTCTGCTACGTCTAGGTAGCGCCTGACGTAGTCGTTAACCGGAGCCTGGGCTGGTGAACTAACCGTGCATGTCTCTAGGCAGAACACCAGAACCACTAGCAGCAAATAACGGATTGATAGGAATAGACCTCTTGCCAAAGTAGTGTTTTGATACTGTTTCCGTGAATTGTTGTCCACTATTCCCTGTTCCCTGTTCCCTATTCCCAACTTCTCAAAGAAGTCTAATAATCTACGGAGCATTGAGTATTATTGAGTATTTAAGGTGATATGTACTGATTGAGCAACAGGGCAGCGGCTTCTTCTATTAGCGATTAGGGTCTAGTTAAGGAACCTTAGGGTTATTGATTTTGGTTAACCCCTAACCCCTAACCCCTAACCCCTAACTGCCAAAAGAAGAAGCCTCTGCCCTTGCTGCTTAAATAAGCATAAAGCCTTTCGCTTCGTGCTTCTTAACCTCTCTACAAACAAACGTAATTAGTTACAGACCTTACCACAACCCCACGTTTTGCTTTTAGTGTTGACCTCATAGAGAATATAACCAGCAATATCAACGAGTTCATCTGTGGTGACATTCCTCATATACCGAAAAATATCAGCACTATCAGTGCTTGGATGAAATATAGAAATATCAATTTCCCCGTCGTAGGAGGTAGGATGCTTGAGGTAGTCTACTAAAGCCTCCAGGTTATCACGGGGTGGCGTTGCGTACTTTAAGTCTTCAGCAGCAAGAGTAACGTTAGGGTCAGTTTTACTGTAACCTCCTTTGTGACATTGAGAACACTTATCGTTAAACAAGCGTAAGCCCTCAGTGACCTCTTCGTTACTCAGAACCACCATGTCACCTGCTTCATTTAAAGGTACGGTGCGGTCCTTTTCAAGCAGATCGAGGGCTGCTGAACTGCCCACTGCAATATGAAAGGCAAAGAATAGGGTTGCCGTGATCAGCAAGATAAATCGCTTCATTGTTGATTCTCCTCTAAAAATGTGGCTCATATGGGATTAGTTTTTCAAAACAGCATTAACTGATTCCCTGCACATTCTCTCGCTGAGGGGGATCCGAGTCAACCAATCACGGCTATCTAACTCAGGTATTAATGATTACCCTTTGTTTCAGACAAAATCTTTAGTATAACAGCCTTGGCATCTTCTAGAGGCAGATGGGTGTCTTGATTTTTGTAAGCAATGCCCAACTGCTGGCATAGATCGAATACCTCTTCTACTCGAAGGTCATACTCGGCGGCAATTTCCACAATTGACAAGTCTGCAAAGCCCATAATGCAATAGTAACTAAGGAACAGGGGTAAGAGTGTGGGGAGAGTGGGAAGCGTGGGA
>NZ_JAAHGN010000756.1:0-3764 GCF_010672485.1 Moorena sp. SIO2C4
TCCTAAGGGAGAGAAGATCTAGGAGCCATATGAGGGGAAACTTTCACGTATGGTATGACAGGAGAGGTGCCCTCCTTAATCGGAGGCATCGACTCTAACTAAGCCCCATAGCGGAAACGAGGGGGAACATGCCAGCAAAAGTCCTGGATGTTCGGCGAGGATGCCGCCTGTCGCGAGGGATAAAACCTTGTAATCAAGACGGATACCCCCACCTCGCGAACGCAGGTGGGGGAAGCATTCAGTAGGGATTAGGCACAAGGGAAAAAAGTGATGGGGTAAGATGTTATGTTCAATCTAGAAAATTCGACCCTCTGGGTGGATAAAATCTATGGTTGGGGAAACTAGACCGGTTGGGGAAACTAGACTCCCCCTGTGGGAAGATTCCTAAGACTATCCTCATCAATCTATTTCTATTCTGCTCACCTTTATTGACTGGTAAATCAGGTCTGGGCAATACCTTAAAATAGGTTAAGTGTCTAAATATACTGACTGCCGTCATCCTTTAAAGGATTAATAGCCTTAAGGATCAAAACTAGGTCGGTTGACCAATAATCTCCGAAAATTACCATC
Organism: Moorena sp. SIO2C4; assembly: GCF_010672485.1. Classification (NCBI taxonomy): domain Bacteria; kingdom Bacillati; phylum Cyanobacteriota; class Cyanophyceae; order Coleofasciculales; family Coleofasciculaceae; genus Moorena; species Moorena sp. SIO2C4. The sequence continues at coordinate 571 of NZ_JAAHGN010000756.1, forward strand.
CTGCAACCCCAAAGGGGTTAAGCGTTCAAATGTGTTAATCAAGAATTGGGCACAATAAAAGTAAAAGAGGACGATCAGTGTGCTGTATCTCGCAGAGGTAAGAAAGCAGAAAACTGGGTTTATGGGTAGAGCTCAGGCCGAACTTAAACTGCTGGCTTTTCAGCGGACTGACCAGAGTTGGAATAAGGTGTCTGGGGAGGAAGTGCTTCCGACAGAACAAGCCAATAACTTTGGTGATGGTGCGTTGGTGATTGTTAACCTGAGTGGGAATCGACAAATACAGGGAACAATCGAGGCAGCGGGGGGAAGGTTAGTCAATCTGTTGCAAAATTTCTCTCGCTTGCTAGAAAAGTCAAAAAACCAGGAAGAAGAAATTGAGCAGTGGAAGCAATCTTTGACCTATCAAAGTCAAGAACTCAACCGTCGCGAGATGGAAATGGAAGCGCGGCTTGAGCAGATGCAAACGATGGAGGAGGATTTTTCCAGAATAGAGCAACAACGCCAAGAACTGGAAAGTACTCAGGCAGAAACTGCTAAACTCAGACAAGAATTGGAGCGTAAAAGTAAGGAGCTTGAAGGTGCTTGGGAACAACTCCGGGGACAGCAGCTACGCTTAGAAGAGCAAGTTTCAGAGGGTCAATACTCTGTTGGTTTAGATGCTCAGCAGGCTGGTGTGATTCAGCAATTGCTCAATCGCTTATCAGGAGGATTAGAATCAACACAATCTGTCTGGGAACCACTGAATCAAGCCTTGGAAGTAGTCAAGCATCAGCATTCGGTGTTGGATACTCACTGGCAGCAGTTAAATGAACAGCGTCTATTAGCTCAAAAATTGGAAGCAGACGTTGAGGGTCACGGGGAGGAAGTCCAACATCAAACCCAAAAGTTACAACAATTACAAGCATCCTGTGAACAGGCAAACCGCGAAATGCAAGTGCAGCAAACCAATCTAGAGATCAAGCTCGAATCAGCTAGGATGGTGAGTCTGCAACTCCAAACTCAGCAAGAGTTATACCAAGAACTGGCTCGAATGGCAGCAACATCAGGGGATGTCAAGATTAGCCAAATGGTGGATATTGCAGCACTAGAAAAAATGCCCTTGGGTGAGTTACAGGATATAGTTCAGAATTTGCAGCAGGATTTGGAAAAAGTTGTACGCTTCGTCAATGACCAAGAAGAAGAACTAACACTCCAACACCAAGGGATTGAAGAACTACAAGAACAGATTAGGGTCGCTAGTGAGTATGATCGTATTAGTCTAGAAACCCAGTTAGCAGATGAGCAAGACCGTTACCAGATGCTGGACAGAACCTTGGTGGGTCAACGCCGGACTCTATGGGAACGAGAAGAAATTCTAAATCAGCACCTACGAGTGTTGCGACTGCGGCAAGGAATTGTGGATAGTAATGGTCAACAAAACCAGAAAATTGACTTAGGACCAATTTTGCTCGAACTAGAAGCACAGTGCAAACAACACTCAGATCAATTGCAACAACTAGAACGAGAAATTGAACAGATGCGCCTTAGGGTTAGCGAAGCTGAAGAATTGATGAATCAACAAACCCAAGAAAAGGATGCTAAGCTGGCTCAGGTAAAAAATTGGGAGGAAAGTTGGCTATCCAATCAGGTGAAGGTAGCTCAACTTTGGGGGAAAGTCGATATCTATGAAGAAACCCTACAGCCATTGCAAGATGCTCTCAATGAACTTCGACAGAAGCTGGAGGCGATCGCAAATGCTCTGAATCAAATCCAGGAAACAGGTGATTCTCAACAACAAGCGATCGCTCAAATATCCCAAATCATCAGTAGCTTAAGCCAATCTCCAGAGTTGGCAGCTTCTTAGGTTTAAGGTTTAATATTGAATGTTGAATGTTAGAATGTTGCTCCCCCAAGGCGATTCGTTGTAGGGTAGGTTGAAGAAGAAAAATTTATCAGAAACTAAGAGATAGAACTGTTTCATAGTTCATACTTTATAGTTAATCTTTATAGTTAATACTTCATACTTCATACTTCAGTATTAAGAATAATCCATTCTTCTTCTACCAAGGCTGTTACTCCACCAGGAAAGGATGACGTTCGAGAGCAGTTGGGAGCAGCAATTAAACCAGTCACGGCTTCGATTTGCTCAAAGCTGAGGGCTTTGGTTTGGTTTTCCTGAAGGAACTTCCGAATCACACGACGTTGCAGAGCTAGGGGAGCTTGCTGTAATACCAGACGATTCAATCGTGGAGGGCTATTGCTAGCAGGATCTTCCTCGACCGTAGGTACTGCCATGGCTTGCTTCTGGATTTGCTCAGCAGTGTTTTCCAGATATTCCACGTCTGCTCGCAAGATTTCAGCAATTTGGGACAAGGCTGTCTCAACTTGTGGGTTGAAATGGGTTTTTAAATAGGGGATTAGCTCTTGGCGGATGCGGTTACGGGCATAGTTAAGGTCTTGATTGTAAGCATCCACCCAAATGGACAGTTGCTGCTGCTCGCAAAACTGGAGAGTTTCGCTACGGGATGTGTCAAGTAGGGGACGCACCAGACGTACTCCAGGAGCAAGAGGTCGTTCCCAGGTCAAAGCTTGCAAGCCATCAGTCCCTGAACCTCTGATCAGGTTATAGAGGACTGTTTCAGCGCGATCGCTTTTTGTGTGACCAGTGACAACAGTGGCGTAACCTTGAGTTTGGGCAATGTCAATCAGGGCTTGATAACGCCACTGCCGCGCTGCTGATTCGCTCTTTTTCACTTCAGGGGCAATTCGTAGATGAAATGGAAGCCCCCAACTTTGAGCAATTTGCTGTACATGAAGGGAAATTCCCTCATCATAGGTCCAACGGTGGTCACAGTGGGCGATTCCTAGCTGCCATTTCCACTTGGGCTGTAAATCTAGCAGTAGTTTGCTTAGGCAAAGGGAATCTTGCCCACCGGATACGGCTACTAAAACCTGCTGATTCTTTGGTAGTAGCTTCTTTTGCCGCAGGGTTCTATGTAGCCGTGCATGAAGAGGTGTCCAACTCGGTATCTCAGACATTAGAGTGGTTATGAATAGTTATCCAAAACTTTGACCAAAAATTTGGGTCTCAAGCCCCGTCCTTCGTCCGACGGCTTTTGTGCTATAATATTACGTAGGGTTATCCCACGTCAAAATGATCGTCTTAGAATTTAAGGTCAAAGGGAATAAAACTCAATATGCTGCCATTGATGAGA
>NZ_JAAHGN010000757.1:0-3758 GCF_010672485.1 Moorena sp. SIO2C4
CCTACTCCCATTAACTCAGCGGTTGCCAATTTTCTAGTGGTTTACCTTGACAAAATGTAAGCATTCAGCTATCAGCTATCAGCGATCAGCGATCAGCGATCAGCGATCAGCTATCAGCTATCAGCCTTTGGCCACGCTACGGGAATGGCCACGCTACTGTTCGCGCAGCACCTCAAGTAGCGCAATCGGTGCTTTTAGGTGCGACCCGTGGCGAATTTAATAATTAGATGCGGAAAGCGCACCTTTGAATAAAATAAGCTGACCACTGACCGCTGACCACTGATGGCTGACGGCTAACGGCTGACGGCTGACCACTGACCGCTGAATGCTTACGACAAAATTGCTTTCACTTTTGCTTTAAACATTTCAAACTCTTCTGGTGTTGGTTGAACTTGCTGCCAACTTTCCCGTTCCTGTAAAGCTGTTTGCCAATTTTGCACTGAGGGATAGTCTGCTAAAGAAACGCCGATCTTGCTGAGAAAATATACTGACAAACCGGCGACAATATCGGCTAACGTAAATTGCCCTTCTACAAAGTAGTTTTTATCGCCCAATTTTTCGCTATAAAATTTCATCACTGTGGCAACTTGTTTTTGAGCTTGTTCTAATTTTTTTGCTTCTACTTCAATCTCCAAGTTATGGCGCATAAAGGTTACGATAGCAGGAGCAAGCTCATTGACATTGACCAGTTGTATCATCCTCACTGTAGCAATAGCTTGGGGGTCAGTAGGCATCAGAGCAGGAGTTGGATATTTAGCTTCTAAATAATCTAAGATGGCTAAGGATTCTATCACTTTAAATCCATCATCGATTAGGACTGGGATGTGATGAAAGGGATTGATTTCAATAAATTCTGGCGTAAATTGATCTCCATCTAATTTTATTTCAACAGGCTCAAAGTCAATCTGTTTTTCTAATAAAGCAATCCATACCCGTCGGGCATTGTTGGACATAGGATTATTGTAAAACTGTAACATTGACTCAACTCTCCCTTACTATCAACGTTTGATTGATTCTTAGTTTAATATCTACTTTCAAGCACAAGCTCATAACTTGAGCTATTTCAAGAACCCTTCAACCCAAGCTGAGGATTTGACTTAAAAAGAACCCTAGTGCTGCACTACCGATAGGAACTGTGAGATTATCAATCCCGAACTTGGAGAAGGCTTCTAATAGTGTGGCAAAAAATGCGATCGCAATTGACATCAACCAGGTTTCCCAGACATTACCTTGAACAGCGAAAAGGATCAGGCTACTGACGACATAGCTAGTGACAGCCATGGTTCCAGACCCTTCCCAGCTTTTTTGCATCCCCCAAGCCTGATAGGGATGTTGGCCAAATTTCTGACCAATCAGTCCTGCCAATCCATCCCCCCATGCCATCACTAAAATACCAATAGCGGCATACTGGAATTGTTGTAAGGGCCAAAACCAGGCAATCACGACACCAATACTGACAGCATAGAAGAAAGTGCCTAGGCTTTTGCGCCCAACGCTGTTAATACCAGGCAAAATAGGAATGTAATAGGACAAAAGAGCGATCGCACCAGCGATAACTGATGCCAAGATACCTACCCAGGCAGGTATTTGTAGCCACCAAGCCACTAAAATAACGTTACCGGTGCCAATGTGAACAATTTTACGGGTAATTTCTGAATCCCTGGCGGTGCGCTGATGTAGTGTTTCCGCCAGCAGCACAATCGCACCGAGACCGACAGCAATCAGTGCAATTTGCAGCCATAGGGTTGGGATTGATTCTATCCAGGTTACAGAATTAAACAAGGATCTGATGGCAGCATACTTTAAGACCTATTTATTACTGTATTAGATGGGGTGACCATTACATGAAACTTTTACTGATTTGGCTAATTCGAGGCTATCGAGCTTTTATTTCGCCCCTATTTCCTCCAGTCTGTCGCTTTCGCCCAACCTGTTCCCAGTATGCTATCCAAGCGATTGAGCGGTTTGGTGTCTGTCGGGGTGGTTGGCTAGGAATTCGGCGTATTCTACGGTGTCATCCTCTCTATCCAGGGGGTTATGATCCCGTGCCTGACGTTTATCCTAATGGTAATAGGGATAAATCTAGAAGTGTTGAACTTCGGAACAGGGAACAGGAAACAGGGAACAGGGAACAGGGAACAGGGAACAGGGAATAATTAGTGGCTCTTGTGGTTTGAGTATGGTAAAAAAGTAGTTAAATCATGCAAGAGGCAAAAGGCAAGAGGCAAAAGGCAAAAGGCAAAAGTTGGTTTTAGGTTGAGTTTTTTAGGTGTTAAAAATGTGACCGTTAAAAGACTTTAAATATTTTCTAATTTTGCCAAAAGATATGCTTCGCGCTGATCAACGCTTTTTGATAACTCCAAAAATGCCCAAAAGAAAAACTATAGCGGTTCTCATAGTAATGAGAGTAATGAGGTAAACAGAATTTTTACCACTTCCGACTTCCCTACTCCCTACTCCCTACTCCCTACTCCCTACTCCCTACTCCCTACTCCCTACTCCCGACTCCCTCGCAACCAACTGCTAGTAATTACCTCAAGCAATTGAGAACTGCAACTATGAAACCTTATCAGCAAATCCCAATTGTAGAGTGTGGAGAACCCCTCATCCCCATTCCCTTAGCACAATTTGCCGCTCGTAACCCTCACCCCTACCAAAAACTGGGGGCACCTTATGGTAAGGCTTCCCCTTATTATCTGCGCGAGAGTGTGATAGAAGCACTCTTTGTGGCTCAAAGCCAACTCCAACAGCAGCATCCAGGTTGGCGCATCCAGATTTTTGATGGCTATCGACCGGTGGAAGTCCAACAATTCATGGTTGACCATACTTTTGCCCAAGTAGCTCAGGCACAACAACTCAACCCAAGCATCCTATCGGAACAACAACAGCAAGCGATTTGGGAACAAGTCTATCAATTTTGGGCAGTACCCAGCTCTAACCCCATGACTCCACCCCCTCACAGTACAGGTGCTGCCTTAGATATTACCCTGGTGGATGCCACCGGTGAAACCATTGATATGGGCTCTGAGATTGATGAAGTCTCACCACGCTCCCATCCCGATTATTACGCCAATCAGCAAGACTTGCCTTATCACTACAATCGACAGCTGTTAAAAAATTTAATGTACTCGGCTGGGTTCCGGTGTCATCCTAGAGAGTGGTGGCATTTTTGCCTCGGAGACCAAATGTGGGCTTGGCTGCGCAATCAAGAAGATTCAACCAATACCTTGATGGCACGATATGGTGGTGTTGAGTGCGGAGCCTGTTGAGTCCTGAGACTGAGTCGGAGAGTGGGTCAGTCCTAAGTGGGGAGCGTGCTAAATGGGGAGCGTGGTGATAGCTCAGTTGCTGCTAAGATGGTTTAGCAGTGGCATTGTAGTGGAATTATTAATCAAGTAGCTCAAAGAATGCTACAAATAGACCATTTTTTATTGCCCCTCTTGCCTGTCTTGGCCCTCCTGCTATCTCTCCCTGGCATTAAAGCAAAATGGTATCAGATATCCTATAAAAACAATTAAAAAATAACGATTACTTAAGGTTATATAAGATTTATGATGGCACCTAAGCAAGTATACGTCCTTTTATTTAATGCCCGGACAGAAAACGAGGGAATTCACACTATCCAAATTGGAGATAAGCAAACGGTATTGATGTTTGAAAAAGAAGACGATGCTACCCGCTTTGCTTTATTGCTCGAAGCTCAGGATTTCCCAACACCCACCGTGGAAGCTATCGATCTAGAAGAGATTGAGGAGTTT
>NZ_JAAHGN010000758.1:0-3755 GCF_010672485.1 Moorena sp. SIO2C4
AAATAGGTAAGCCTTCGGTTAATCGTAAGCATTCAGCCGTCAGCCGTCAGCCGTTGGCTACGGTACTGTTCGCGCAGCGTGCGTGTAGCCCATAGGCTAATAGCTGAATGCTGAATGCTGATTGCTGTTCGCGTAGCGTGCGCGTAGGGCATATGCTTACTTGAAAACTTTACTGAGGAAAAATAATCATGACTAGTAAATTAGCGATCGCATTGATCGCAATGAGTGTGTTCGATCTTTCGGCAAAAGGGGTTAGTGCTGCGTCGATTACCCCGATCAACCTTGACGACCTGACCCTGGGAGCAACCATCACAGGACCAGTGGGTCCGACAGTAGATGCATCCCTGATCAATGGTGACGGCAACAGCCTGGGGGACTTGACCAGTAGCGTTTCTTGTCCTGTTGGTTTTCTGAGTTGTGTGCCGCCCCTAAATCCACCGGGAACCATCTACACTTATATACACAAAGTTACCCCTGGTGTAGACTTTCCTAACGATCCCCCCTTCCCTCAACCGGATGGTTTACTTGGGTTTGATGATGTCAATCAGTTCGGGTTGCAGTTCAAAGCTGAAGGCTTTACAGGCGTTGCGGGCTATAGCTTTGGGGAAGCTAAGCAGGCACTCGGACCGAGTGGGGAGTTTTCAATCAAGTTTGATCAAGATGGCACTCTCGTCTGGAGCGTTGTGGGTGGAGCAGATTGGAGTACTAATGCTGACACTCCAGAAACGATCTCTTTCTTTTGGCAAACCACACAACCCCCCATCGGTCCATTTGGGACGTTCACGGCTAAGAACGATACGCAATCCGGGACAGGTAATGGTCCACTGCCTCTAGCAGTGCCAGTGCCTGAACCGATGTCGTCTCAGGGTCTACTGGCTCTGGGCTTTCTGGGCTTAGGATTAGTGCTGAAGAGAAGTATCGGTTCTAGTCTGTTTTAAGGCAATTAGTAGGGAATAGGGAGTCTTGATGCAGTAGGTATATCAAGACTGCATCAAGACATTAGACTTCTTGCAGAAGTCGGGAACAGGGAACAGGGAACAGGGAACAGTGGACAAGAATTGACGCAAAGCGATGCAGAGGTGCTTTTGAATAAAATAAGCTGACGGCTGACAGCACCTCAAGTAGCGTGAGCTAAAAGCTCACGGCTGAATGCTTACCTTTCGTTGCAGGGTAAACGCATCTAAATTTGTATCAAAAATTACAGTCAATAATTCAACAATAGTATAATAAATATCTAATCAACCTGTTGATTCTCAATAAGCCCAAAACATTGCTCAATTATTGGCCGTTTTACCCTTGGTCGATTTGAGAGTACTCTAGATTATGGTTGCGTACGCAATCCTCCTTTTATTTTTGTTCAAATTCAACGAATTTGAACAAAAAAAACTCCTTTAGTATGGAATTTATTCGAATTAAAAAAACTGATTTAATCACTTATTTAGGTTATATTTACTACCCAATTTATGCGTTTACCATGACTTACGTTGCTATAATATGATTCTTAATGAGGTCAGTTTATTATGCAGTTTATCATAAAAAAAATACTAGGATTATATGAAAAATTTAGTCCAATAAAAAGATGGCTTCCTATACTATTTATTCTGTTAACAGCTCTTATATTGTATCACCACCAAATAGATAGGCAAAGTCTTTGGATTGATGAGCTTTACAGCGTCAGAGATGTTAAGACAGGAAAAGGTTTTCCACCTCAAAATTTAATTCGCCCAATTTATTATCTACTTCTCAGTGTCTGGATGAAATTTGGGAATAGCGATGCTTGGTTGCGGAGTTTAGCATCATTTTTTGGCATAGGTAGTATTTTTCTAACCTACTTAATTAGCTGTCGTTTAAGCTCTAAACTAGAGGGATATATCGCTGCAATTTTACTGACTCTTTCTCCATTATTTGTCTATCATTCTCAACAGGTAAGAATGTACTCGTTAACTACATTCTCTGGTCTATTGGGTACTTTATTTATGATTCAGGTGTTGGAGCGTCCATCTAATTTTGCAATGGCTTGGTGGGCAGTATTTCGATTAATATCAATTTTAACGTTACCCTTAAATGTAACTCTAATTTTTGCAGATTTATTCCTAGTTATAATTAAGTTTCGTGGGCAATATAATGTGGTAATTAAGTTTGCCAAATGGCTCCTAATCATGTGTGTTGTTTGGTCTCCACTTTTGCTGTTAAAACTAATCCCAGCGACTAGGAATTTTTCAACTGACCCAGTACAACAAAGTCGTCCATCTCCTAATATTGTTAATTGCATCAGATTCTTGAGAGAATTTGTAGTTTTGCCACCCTTTTTAGCAGATAATGTAAACCCAGATAATAGTTTAATATGGGTCTATAGAATAATCACTTTATCCTTGATAATCTTGGTAGGTATAGCTTTAGTTACTGCACTTAGGAAAGAAAATTCCAGTAAAACGCTTTGGGTAGCAGCCTGGGGATTTCTACCTGTAATGCAAATTTTCTTAGCTTCTAATCTTTTCTTCTCAATTTGGTTAGATCGATACTTACTATTTACAGTTCCCTACTTTTTGATCCTCCTGGCATCAGCTTTAGTCAAGGTTTGGCATCGAAATACTATCATTGCCTTAATCATAATTTTCTTGTACGGTTTGGCAGTATTTAATGGTTTATCTAACTACTACAGAGCTGATTTACATCGAGATTTTCGAGGCATGGTTCACATGATTAAAACACATGAAAAAGACGATGACATTGTGGTTTGGGCTATAGAAAGTTGGATAAATACCTTACCATTATTCCACTACGATCATGGTTCTGCTGAAATTGTAGTAGCACCTAGACCACCCTCTTCAAGAACTAAACTTAAAGAAGGTAGTATGGAAGATTGGTTTGAGGAGTTACCCGCAACAAAATCGAGACTATGGCTACTGTGTAAACTGAATTCCAAGAATGAAGAAGTGTTCAATAATATAGTAACACAAATGTATCAAATTCAAGCTCATCAAAGATTTAAAGATCAAAATGGTAAGCTTAACTATCATGTATTTTTAGTATTGCCAACTCACCACCAGGGTTGAATACAGCAACAAGTTGCACTGACATCAGAAATGTGATTAGGAATAAGCAAGTCAGACTGATAATCCATGTTATTAGTGTTACCTCCATATCAGGCTATCCCTTTCTGTACTAATTTGGTTTATCCCTCTTCACATTAATTCAACTCATATAGCGTTTGTATTTGAGTTGTGAACATAGCTTGTAGGGTGGGCAAAAATATTTTGGTTCAAATGAGTCTTCTAGATAAGATAACTTTGCCCACCCTACTTTAATTGGTATTTTTTTTACATGCAAGTCCCTTATCCCTCTTCACTTTCTGTACTAATTTGGTTTATCCCTCTTCACATTAATTCAACTCATATAGCGTTTGTATTTGAGTTTTGAACATAGGATTGATGGTAAAAGTGATCCAGCGCGGTCTTGGGGAGGCGCGCACCGTCCAGTTTTTATATAGGCTTACATGCTCAAAGTTGGGTCAAATTTTGCCATAAACTTATTAATTTAAGCTGTTCGGCATTTAAATTGGTATAATAAAAATTAATAAATAACCCAATAATAGGAAATATGCCAGCAAAAAATTATCTGACACAAGAGCAAAAAACAATACTTCAAAAAGCCTTAAAAATAGAAGAAAATGGAAATATTAGAGAACGTATTTTAATTTTGCTGTTGTTGAATAGTGGAAAAACACAGTTAGAAATTGCTGAAGTTTTGGGTTG
>NZ_JAAHGN010000759.1:0-3751 GCF_010672485.1 Moorena sp. SIO2C4
TCCAGTTTAGCGATGGCTCGAAGAGCCCGCCAAAGGCGATCGCATTCAAAACTGGCGTTGCATCAGTCTTCGCCCTGAATAGGAGTAGAGTGGGCATCCTGCCCGCGCGAAAATAAGGAGGAAACTGGCAAGATGCCAGTTCTACGCCTGATGCCAGTTCTACGCCTGATGCCAGTTCTACGCCTGATGCCAGTTCTACGCCTGATGCCAGTTTAGCGATCGCATTCAAAAGTAGGCAAAAGCTCACAATTATTTATTGTCTGGATCTTCTTGCTTCAGAAGCGCATCCACTAATACTGTGACTTGCACCAGGGAATTGATCACATCACTGGCTTGGGTAAAGGGTTTACCTTCATACTCGCAGTAGGCTGACCAGATTAGAGGAATAGCAACAAGTCCGACGAGCCAACCCTTGATGGTTTTAGGATTATACATGGGCAGGAATAAAAACAACAGCCTCATCTGTTTTTGTTAACTTTCTCAAAGAGCGATTCCATGCCAAATCGAGCTAGAGAGCCCATTTGAAAAATTTTTTCCGACTTTGCATAGAATCCAAGGTTGGCCACCGTTAGTTATTTAGAAAGGTAAATCCAGGAGATGGATTGAGATGGAGTTAACCCATGAACGAACTGGAGGAACGACTACAACAGCTAGCGTTAGAAGCTCAAAAGCATTCCCCAAAAAGCCGTGGCCGTCGTCTCGTCCTGACTCGGCTGATTCATATGATTCAAGCATCCGGCAAATTATCTCGCAGGAGATTTGACACTCCTCAGGAGGTTTACGATGATGCACTTCAAGAGACTTTGTTGTATGTGTTAAAAAAAATTGACACTTATGAACCGAGAGCTCCGGTGATTAACTGGGTCAATTACGTCCTCAAGAGACGGTTGATTGATGGCAATAAACGACATACCAAAGGGGGAAAGGAGTACTCACTAGATGCACCAATAAACTCTTCCGATGGGGGTAAGATCAATCAATCAGGTATGACCTATTTAGAAACCGTTGCCCAACCAGAAGACACTCCGTTACCTTCACAGCTTGTACGTCAGTGTATTGAAGAAGACTCTGATGGGCTGTTTGCCAGCAGACACGTTAAAGGACATCCTCAGGCCAACTTCAGAACTATTGCTCTTTTATATCTTGACCGGAAGAGTTGGCAACAGACTGCTGTAGCAGTTGGGTTAAAGCCAAAGCAAGCCTCAACGGTGCAAAGTTTCTACTGCCGCTCTTGTAAGTATTTTGCTGACAGGTTTAAGGAATACTTGCAGGAATAACTGACAAATAAGATTCAATGTATAGACGAGAGAGTAACCATGAATAACTTAACGGAAAAATTAACATTCTCTGTGCCTCTTACCAGAGATTGGTATCAACTAGCAGAAACCTTTAGTCGGGAACAGCACGAGCCGGACAAAGCTCAAGACGTTTACCTCAATACATTAGCAGTTTATGCCGTAAACTTCTACTTACAGTGTATGGAAGTAGAAACTGATTTACCAGCAAGTGATAGCAGTAATCCAGCCCTGCGATCGCTAATGAATGTATCCGATTTGATGGTTAAAGGTTGGGGAAAATTGGAATGTCGTCCTGTTTTACCTGGTGACCTAGTTTGTGACATCCCACCAGAAAGTCGCCAAGACCGAGTTGGTTATGTGGTGGTAGAAATTCATAAACCAAGTAATCAAGCTAAACTGCTAGGATTTTCCAAAACTGCAGTAGAAGGAAGCTTGGATATTAGTAAAATCGAGTCTCTTGAGCAGTTAATTAACCAATTACCAGAGCTGGAATCAAAGGTCGTAAAATTACTGGAATGGTTGAAGGATAATTTTGAATTAGTTCGTCGTCAATCTAAATTTATTTATCACTTAGAGAAACTTATTCACAAATATCCAGAATATGCAGAAATTTTAGAATTCGTAATTGAAAGGATGAAGAAAAAAAAACAAGTCCAAATATTAGGATTTATTCAAATGCTGAATAATAAGGATTAATACTGGTAATTATTTATTAAAAATCTAACACTTTGTCTAGAAGCGTTAACTCAAAATTAGGCTTATAATCTTCTAGGGATTATATTGATGATCTCGTCCAAGTAAAGGGTTATTTCTTTAGCTTCTTCAGGATCAAAACTTAGACTAACCTTTTGGTTTTTAATAAAATCTAGTGCATCTACATAAAGCTGTAAATCCCTATTCACAGGAATCTTTGATTCCTGTATTGCTCTATCCATCAGCTCCCAACTTCCTAACTCTAAACAGTAATAGATCAACTGCAAATATTTTCTGATTTCTTGAGAAAATACCTCAATATCCTCTGAGTAATCTGTATCTACATTGTTTGGATTCTGGTCATAATGCTTCCTTAAAGCTGCTTCGGCAGCTTCTTGGGATAACGCTTTTCGGTTAGCCTTGAGCCATTCCATAGCTTGAAGGCTAGCCTCCTCACTTTTTTTAAACTCACTTAGTGCTGTCTCTAGTCCCTTAATTAACTCCCCCGCACGCTCCGAGTCTCCCGTATCCTTGGCTTGGATTTGTTCTATAGATTCTGATACGAAGAGTTCTTCTGGAGATAGTACATCTTCCGGTTTTAGACCTAAAGCTTCGATAATTGCGATCGCATAACCCCGATCCACAGGTTTTCCACTGAAGAAGCGCTTAACTGTTCTATCGCTGATATTTTCTGCTCTTTCTGCAAGGCGATCAAAAGTTAGGGACTGACCTTCGTCATCTGTTTCAGTGGCTTTAGCTTGGTTAAGACGCCTTATTCCTTCAGGACTGGCACTAACACCACGGGGCTTGCGCTGTTTACTCATAGATAACAAATCTGTGTGATTGTCGTTGTTGAGAAGGACAGAAAAGGACACTTATTGATCCGAAACTGCTGCTTGACTGACTTTTCTGGCTTCCTAGGTTGAGTGGAATATAGTCAAATCCAACGCTGGCAATGGTTTGCTTAGGTTTCACTACCGATCCACCGCTCTAGGTAAAATCAAGGGTTTTAGGAGTAAAGTCAGTCAATCAGTCCAAAACTATGACTCAAGAGCTTAGAAAAGGACACTTATCTATCTTTGCTTTACTGTTGCTGAACTATTTTAGCGCTCAGCTTGCTCTTGGTGCAAGGCGCTCATAAGTTAGGGGCTTACCTTCGTGATCTCTTTGACTGGCTCTAGCTTGGTTAAGACGCCTTATTCCTTTAGGAATGGCTCTAATGCTACCAAGCTTGCCCTTTTGACTCATTGATAATTAATCCGTGTGATTCTAGTTGTTAAGAAGGACAGAAAAGGACACTTATTGATCCGAAACTGTCACTCAAGAGGTTAGAAAAAGACACTTATTATCTTGCCTTTATCTTTCCTTTACTGTCCTTGATACACCCATCTGCAAAATCTAGGATGGTGTTATAAGCAATCAAGCATCAGGACAAAACCATGACCAACTTACTAAAGCAATTTACTAGCACTTTTAAGGCACAGAAGAATACGCAACAGAATAGAGAAAAAACTACTGTAGTCACAACTCCAGCAACTGATAAAAACGGTGAGTCCCCAGTAGTAAGGCAATTTTCCATCTGGGGAATTGCCTTCCTGCTGATATCTGTATCTATAATATTTAACCTAGGACCTCACTTGATTGCCAAATCTAAGTTCACAGGGAAATATAATAGCAAGGTAGAGATCAGCGTAGAGGGAATCACGGTAACAACTGAAATAGACACAAGAGAAAGTAGTGGAGCAAATGACAATACCGAA
>NZ_JAAHGN010000076.1:0-13404 GCF_010672485.1 Moorena sp. SIO2C4
TAATACGCCTCATGTTTGGTTCTGGATGGCGCTCCCCCAACATGCCAAAAGCCGAGGTGGTGAAGCAATCAATGCTTCCAGGTCCCGATTGCTCCCAAGCCTGCAATCGTTTCATAACTTCAGGAAAATGAAGGTTGGGGGGTTGAAGGTTGGGGGGTTGAAGGTTGTTCGCGTAGCGTGGCCTTTTGGCCAAGGTTGGCTGGTTGGGTGGTTAGCTGGTTGAAGGTTGTTCGCGTAGCGTGGCCTTTTGGCCAAGGTTGTTGGCCTTTGGGGTTCGAGAAGGGTAGGTTGGGGGGTTGGAGGTTATGGTTAACCTGACAATTGCCTAATTCAAAAGTGTTCTGCTCAAGCAACGGTTTCATCAGGCTGCCGTTGAGTACCCACATTTTCCCAGGATGCTGCTGGCATTTCTCTACTGCCCGTAAGGAGTCTACTTGATCAGCTTGAGCCAAAAACGCTTGCCAAGCTCGTTGAATGGTCTGGGGTTGGCGACAAGGACTGGTTGGTCGCAGGATGCTGAAGCAATCAAAGTCTCGCCCCAGATTACTCAAATGCCTCAGGGTGTAATCAATCCACTCAATATCTGGTGACTTGTCGGTAGCATACTCTGGCGGACGCAAAAATGGTACATCAGCGCTATAGTAACGAGCAATTTCCGCCACCTCTTCTGAGTCAGTGGAAACAATCACGGCTGAGAACACTTGGCTTTGAGTTGCAGCAGCAATAGTATAAGCAATTAACGGATGCCCTTTTAAACGACGAATATTTTTACCAGGTACTCGTTTGGAACCAGCCCGGGCTGGAATTAGGGCAACTACTGTCGGAGTTTTAGAATCCACCAATTTTCTTGATCTTAGACAATAATCTTGCTGGCAAATTTTTGATCACCACTTTATAGTTTACAGAAATAGGGAATAGGTAAGCTATCAGCTATCAGCTATCAGCTATCAGCTATCAGCTATCAGCTATCAGTTATCAGCTATCAGCTATCAGCTATCAGCTATCAGCTATCAGCTATCAGCTATCAGCTTAAGCGCTACGCGCACGCTACGCGAACAGCTATCAGCTATCAGTTATAGCAATCCTAAACGAGGTTTATTTTCAGCTGACGGCTAACAGCTGACGGCTGACAGCTAACGGTAGTCGGGAGTATAACGGGCATCTTGCCCGTTACAATTTTACTAGTAATTGTTGGTTTTATAATAACTCATTATTGCAGTTAGTTATCTATTAGTAATTACTAATTTTAATACTTGTCAATATTGACAAGTATAGTGTATAATTATATATGGCTCAATCAATTACTTTAAGTACAAATTACTGGGTTTTAGGAAGTAGGGATTAGGTAGTAATAATTGCTCCTTGCCACCGTGAACTAAATCCCACAGCATTTCCTTAATAAGGAAATAAACTTGTTCGCGTAGCGTGGCCTTTTGCCCAAGGTAAATCATCTGGTAAATCATAAGTAGTAAAAACCCGTTCTAATAGAGCAATGGTAAAAATTAACATTCACAGCGTGTAATCGCAAATCACACTATAAAAATAACACCATAAACAGAATCTACACTAGTTTAATCAAAATAATAGCGGTGATACTACTTAGGATTTACACAGATTTTTTATTTTATGCCCTATTGCCTGTTACCTAAAATCCAAAACGTACTTCAACCAATTGATAACTACTATCGTAAACATTCTATTGCAGCAAAGCAAATGACAAACTCAGACCAGTTTGATACTCGTTTCAACCTTTTACTAACTGCCTTCGAGCGGATCACCCAACAGATTGAACAGCTCGGTCAAAGAACCGATTCCAATGCTCGTGCCATCGAGCAGACCAACCAACAGATTAAACAGCTCGGTCACAGGATCGATTCTAATGCTCGTGCCATTGAAGCTCTAACCAATACTGTCCATGAGTTCAAACGAGATCGCGCTCAAGCATACTCTTTGATGGCAGATTTAGCTCAAAATCAATCCCGAATGTATGGCATGATGGCCAACTTAGATGAGCGACAGGAACAACTCTCCCAGCGACAAGGTGAGATTGTAGAAATTATGAAGTTACTGACTAAATCTAATTAGGATTTAGAACCACTAGGGTGAGGATTTAGCTATAAACAGTCAGCTGACTGCTTATAGCTATTGAGAAAACACTAAACACTATTGCAGCAAATGACAAACTCAGACCAGTTTGATACCCGTTTCAATCTTTTACTAACTGCGATCGAGCAGATTAGCCAACAAATTGAACAGCTTCGTCAAAGAACCGATTCTAATGCTCGTGCCATTGAAGCTTTAACCGATACTGTCAATGAGTTCAAACGCGTTCGCGTAGCGTGGCCAAAGGCCATCGCTCTCAACTGTATTCTGTAATGGCTAATTTAGCACAATCTCAGTCTAATTTATTTCAATCTCAGGCTAATTTAGCGGACAGTCAATCCCGAATGTATGGCATTATGGAAAATTTAGATGAGCGACAGGAACAACTTTCTCAGGGACAGGAACAACTGTCTAACCGACAGGGGGAGATTGTAGAAATTCTGAAATTATTGACTCAATCTAATTAGGGTTTATAACCACTAGCGTAAGCTATCAGCTTAAGCGCTACGCGCACGCGATCGCGTTCAGCTGATAGCTTACAGATCTTGATAAAACACTACACACTATTGCAGCAAAGTAAATGACAAACTCAGACCAGTTTGATACCCGTTTCAACCTTTTATTTACTGCCATTGAGCGCATCGACCAACAGATTGAACAGCTCGGTCACAGAATTGAACAGCTTCGTCAAAGAACCGATTCCAATGCTCGTGCTATCGAAGCTCTAACCGATACTGTTAATGAGTTCAAACGGGATCGCGCTCGACTGTATTCTGTGATGGCCGATTTAGCAAACTCTCAGTCTAATTTAGCTCAAAGTCAATCCCGAATGTATGGCCTAATGGAGAACTTAGATGAGCGACAAGAACAACTTTCCCAGCGACAGGAACAACTGTCTAACCGACAGGGTGAGATTGTAGAAATTCTGAAATTATTGACTAAATCTCAACCAGCTTAAATCTAAGCTATCAGCCCTCAGCTATCAGCGGTCAGCTGAGGGCTGATAGCTGAATGCTTAAGCAAAAGGGGCAAGGGAGATTTATATCAATTGTTTTGGTTCCCTTCTAGTAAACTATCCAGCTTATTTTCAATGGTGTTAAGTTTCCTGAGAATAGTGGGACGGTCATCATCGATAGCTATTAACATCCGAGTCAATCCTTCCTCAACTCTGGTAACTCTATTGACAACCTCTTCCATGGTCTGAATTCTCTCTCCATGGTCATTGGCAATAGCTTCTACAGAACGAGCTAATGACTGCACCACTGCTTCAACCTCTTCCATGGTCTGAATTCTCTGTTGATGATCATTAGTAAGAGCTTCTACAGAACGAGCTAATGACTCCACCACTGCTTCAACATTTTCAATGGTATGAATTCTCTGTTGATGGTCATTAGCAAGAGCTAGTACAGAACGGGCTAATGACTCCACCACTGCTTCAATCCGGTCTAATCTATCGTTGTTATTACTCACTGCTATAGCATTTATAAATAGCTTATGAACACCAATACTAATTTAGTATAGCATTTCGATTTAGTATAGCATTTCCTGTAGTAATTTAATAAAAATATTACCGCTTTTTACATTACCCAAAATCCCTTTATACTCGATTAATTATTGCCTGTTGGGTGCATCTCACTTTTGCCTAATTTCAAAACTGAGATGCACCGGTACCTACTCCCTACTCCCTACTCCCTACTCCCTACTCCCTACTCCCTTTCCTAATACCTTACTCACAAATCAGTTTTTTATTACTGATGAGTAATTGAGGCTAAACCTTTTGTTTAGATGGGGAAGGTTTCAGCTTACGTTTGATGGTTGAAGCTAAGCCGAGAATGGCAAGGGTAAAGATACTTATACTATGAGTGGGTTCAGGGACAATCACCGGTTTCGCAGAAAAACTAATCGGCAACTCGCTATCTTCTGGTCCAAAATTTTCAAAACCAGTGATAAATGGCGGTGCTGAAAAAATTTCAAAAAAACTAGGGGGCTGCAAAAAACTAGCGAAAAAGACATTAACAAAGTTTCCAGCTGAGGTGGAAAATCCAAAGCCGTCAGTTGTTAACTGATTACCATCAATACTAATTAAATTGTCAACCTCGAAAGGTTCGTTTCCCGGTGTAGAAGTACCAGTAGGTTGCAAACCAGTAATTGTTTCGCTGTTGCGCGTGCCAGTAATTTCATAAATCAGGAAAAAACCCAAATCATCAGGAGTATCATTAGTAGTGAAAGTACCACTGGCTTCGATACCAGGAGCAGAATAACTCCAGTTCCAATTTAAAGCTGAAGCTGCCTGGGGTGCCACCAAAACCAATCCAGAGGTAGCAATCAGGAGTGTGGTAGATAGCAGAGTTAGATTTTTCATCGCAAATTTAGGGTTGATCAAAACTGTAATTTAGACTAAACATTGAATAATATAGCGTTTCTCTCAGTTATGAGGTACGCTTTTCAACTTCAAAGTCCCCCTTATTAAGGGGGATTTAGGGGGATCAAGTTGTACCTTATGGGATATAGAATTAAATAATAACTCAATACATGAAGCCGCACAACATGATTATCCGAGATGCAGAAATAAGGGATCGTGAGAGCCTGCGCTCCTTACATATGTCAGCCTTTCCGATCGGGGAGGGTGATATGGTGGCAGGTCTCGCTGATGACCTCATCTCCAATATTACCGAGCCATGTACCTTATCATTGGTAGCAGTCGATGACAATAAAATAATTGGAAACGTTGCATATAGTCCTGTATTTATTTCCGAAAAACAAGATTTTCATGGCTATATTCTGGCACCACTCGCTGTTAAGCCAGAATGCCAAGGTAATGGTATCGGGAGTCAACTAATTGATGCTGGGATTAAGAGATTGCGTAGTATGAATGTGAATATTGTCTTCGTGTATGGTGATCCTAGGTATTATCAACGATTTGGCTTTAAGGCAGAGTTGGCAACACATTTCATTCCTCCATATCCATTGCAGTGGCCTTTTGGTTGGCAGGCGCTCCTACTTCGCGAGATAGAGAAGTCAGGTGCTGCTGTGAATATCAAATGCGTAAAATCTTTAAACAATCCTAAACTATGGTGATAGGTTGCTAGGATTGCAATAACACTTTCAATTATGTTTTAAAACCATAGTATTATCGTTAGTTTTAGGGATGGATTTGCTGCCAAATTGTACCAAATACTCTTCCCATACTCCCCTGAGCCGCATAGTCCTAGATTCCTGGCATAAAAAGATTTGAAAGATTTGGTTGATTTTCATAAAGGGGTTTTGACAAGCGGATTTGGTATTAGATCTTCCCAATAGATCTTCCAAGTTAAGGGAAATAATGCGAGTTGTAGGATGTTCCTCTCCCAACTGTTTGACAGCAATCTTTCGAGCCTGCTGGTACAGGGGTTCCGCTTCCAAGTACTGTCCCTGACTTTCGTACAGTACTGCCAGGTTGTTGAGGATTTCTGCCACATCTGGGTGTTCTTGGCCCAGGAGGCGTTTCCTCAGGTCTAAAGCTTGCAGGTAAAGGAGTTCCGCTTTTTGGTATCGCCTCTGACTATAGTACAGTAAAGCCAGGTTTTGGAGGGTGCTTGCCACATCTCGGTGTTGTTGACCCAGCAGACGTTTCATCAAGTCTAAGGCTTGCAGGTAAAGGGGTTCCGCTTTTTGGTATCGCCCCTGCTTCCAGTACAAATAAGCCAGGTTGTTGAGGCTGATGGCCACATCAGGGTGTTCTTCACCCAAGCGCTCTCTAACCGTTGATAAGCATTGCTCATACCAAGGCCATGCTTGTTCGTAAGCGCCTTGACCATGGTAAAACCAGGCTAAGCCAACAAAAGGACAGATTAAATCTTCGTTATTTAAGTAATCCTTTTGGTTAGTGACAACTTCCACCAGGTGAGGGATAGCAGGGGTAATTGCTAGAATGTCTGACTGAGTTGGGGTCTCAGGAATATTCTTTGCTATTGTTACTATCGCTGAACAAAAGCCCTGTTTGAGGATTTCAATATCAGCTAATTGTTCCCCCTTGATACTCAAAAAGTCTCTAATCCGTTCCTGAAGTTGGTAGGTATTATCATCCAACTTCTGTAGTAAATACTTTTGAACTAAGATATCCCGATTAACGACCAAATCAAAGTCTAAGCTAGCAGCTCTAGCAGCCTTTGAAACTAATGACCAGGGAATAGGAGCTAAAGCAAATAAACTCAAGAGACCAGCCATGGTTTGAGCTGAAGACTCTAAGGAATCCCAATTGAGTTCCAGCACAACATCTGTACCAGAGTCACCTTCTTGAGATTGCTTCTGCTCTAGGAGCAATAAAATTTCTTCTAGCATCATGTACTCCCTGGCTTTGAGAACAGCCCTGCCAACGTATATAAAGCTAAAGGTTCAAAGTGAACTTTTTTACAGAGTGTTTTGGCAAACTCTAGCTCTTGTTGATCAAACTCTTGCCTTAACAAGTTTGCTAATAACTCTAGAGCCTCATTTTCTGGTAATCCCCCCAGAGAAAGTGATGGATAGGTTAACTGTGAGCTACGTGTGGTGATTAATACCCTGAATCGAGAACCCATGGGCGGTAAGTAGTCTTTGATTTGCTCGATGTTAGTGACATTATCGAAAACTAATAAAACCTTACCTGGTTGCCAGCTACGCCAGCAATAAGCTAGTTGGCTAGCAATGCTGAAATTTTCAGGAATATTAAAACCAGGAAATTCATTCACAATTGCAAATTCCGAGAGCTGGGTGACGATATCCACTCCCTTGAAATACAACCAACAACATCCACCGGGATAATCTTCTAATTTGTACCAAGAGTATTGAATTGCTAGTTCTGTTTTCCCTACTCCCCCCTTACCTGTGCGATCAGTAATCGCCACAATAGTATTGTCTTGCAATAGCTGATCTAACTTTTCCAGTGGCTGGTGTCTATCCACAAACTTACAGGCTTGAGTACTGGGTATATTGTGGGAAATTTCAAAGGGATTAGGATGATAATCCTCCCGATCACCATCCCAACTGCGCCGATAAAAATAGGTTGGTAGTTGTTGTTTATTTAAACTAGCAAATTGTTGTTTAACGTGCTTAGCAACTGCTGGCATATCTGGCAGCCAGTCATGGTGCGCCAACGCTTCTCTTACTGCTTGGGAAAAGTATCCCATTTTTTCTGAGGAGTTAACTTTGGCTGTCTCCCCTTCTCTAGTAGCTAGTAAGACAAACTGTTGACTGTCTTTCCTAGGTTGACCACTAGGAAACTGTTTCCCTCCCAAATTGGTTGGTCGCCCTTTTGACTCTAAAACATAATTAGCACAAGCATCGACTATACAAATATGATGTGGAATTTTAAAGGCATCTGAACCTAAAAGCAGTAACAGGGAATTAAAATCTAGATTCTGCCAATTATTTTTACTAGCATCAGCACAAAGTAGCCTGCGATTCCGCTCCGAAGTAATTAAACCATGACCAGCCCAAAACATAAACAGTAAATCTCCGTTTTTTTGGGACAGGTCATTGGTAATGATATCAACTAGATTATGCTCCGTTGCTGGCTTTGACGTTATCTCAAATTCCTTAACCAGTTCACTATTTTCAGTTAAAGGAGACAAACAGAGCTTGATATTATCTGTTGGCACTGCTTGTGATAACAACCAATCAGCAAACTTGATGGCATCATGAACGGGACCATTAACATTCCAGTTTGTTGCTTGATAGTTCTCGATACCGACAATCAACCCATAGGTTTTTTCTGGCCTAGCATTAATGGTCATGGAGTGCATCTCACTTTTATAAATGTCCCGTAGGGTGCGTTAGGGGCGGACTTGCCATGATTTTTTGCGTAGCCAGGGTTGTGATAGCCCGCCCCGTAACGCACCACCGGTTCAAACAGCAAATATGAGATGAACCCATAGTCATGGTAATCGCGGGATAATTGCTTTCCAGGTAGCTGGGTTTGTCCAATAAGCACTATGAGCTTGGGGAAACGGTTGTTTACTATCCACCAAAACATCCTGCACTTTATTAGGGAATAGAGTAGCGCCAATGTAACTAAGGAAATCGCGTGAATCATAAATATTCAACCACTCCGGAAAAAAGTCGGGCAGAGGCTGACCAAATTCTAGGCTATATAAGCCATTAATTTCGTATAAAAAGGGAGCTTGAGAACCAACTGTAATTAATAATGTCACCTGTGCCATTGGTTCAGTTACCAGTAAATCAACACAAGCAATCCCTCCTAAACTATGGGCTAATATAACAACTGGTGGTTCAGCATCTTCTATAGTTTTTTGGATAAAATCACGTATTTTATGACCCCGACTTTGATAGAGTATAATATCACCAGGTGTAGGAGTATTTGCTTCAGTAATTGCACCCCTCTTACTCCTCACCCAAGCTGTCGCTGGACCCGCCAATAAGGAAAGTGGTTTCTGGATCCAGTCACCCAATCCCAAGTCTTCCTCCTTACCCAAAGCATTACTGAGTGATTTCACGAGTTGATCACGCAATTCCGGATCAGGAAGGATGAAGCCATGGTGGTGCTGCTGAGAGTCAAAAATTGCCTGAGCAACAATTGCTCTTGCGATAGTATCATAACAGTCACTATCTGAATCAGAGACTTGGTTTAATACTTCTTGATAAACAGCACTGCGAGTAACATGGCGTCGTGCCTGATCAAACACCTCTGCTATGCCCGCTGCTTGTAATTTTTCTTGCAATTCTCCAGTAGGAATCAAATCCAGCAACCGGTCATGTAATTGATCACCCGGTTGTTCTCCAAAGGGATTACTATCACCACCAGTCCTAGGTTTAAACGACAACAATCCCAACTCATAAAGGGGATTGCGATATAACTCCTGCCAAAGAATAATAGTTTGATCCTCTTCTTCTCCCTGATCCAGAGCTAAGGTAGCATCATACAAGGGTATCGATGCCCCTTCAGCATTGAGCTTACTCCCAAATTGCTCACCCCAAAAGCAAGGAACAACGGTAATATCTGGACGTTGTTTTGTGACAAAACCCTCAACTATCTTAAAGGTTTGCTCATAGGCAGCTTGCCTAACCCCTGTGCCATGGACAAATACGAGAGTTGTCATAGTTGAGAAGATAGTTGATCAATATCTATATATTTTACTGTGAGCGGTCAGCGGTCAGCGGTCAGGGGTCAGCGGTCAGGGGTCAGCCGTCAGCGGTCAGCGGTCAGCCGTCAGCAGACTTAACTCAGATTAAAAGAATGCTTATATCTTTTATTCAAAAGCTGAAAGGTAAGCATATGCCCTACGTGCAGGCTACTTGATGTGACTTCAGCTGATAGCTGTTCGTGTAGCGTGCGCGTAGCGCATAAGCTGATAACTGATAACTGACCGCTAGCTGATAGCACCTCAAGTAGCGTGGCCAACGGCCTTTAGCTGATAGCTGATAACTGACCGCTGATAACTGACCGCTAGCTGATAGCTGATAACTGACCGCTGATAACTGACCGCTAGCTGATAGCTGATAACTGACCGCTGATAACTGACCGCTAATAGCTGATAGCTGATAGCTTAGATAAAAAAATTCGGTCAAGTTTGGTTTAACCCAAATGCTTGACCGAATTCTATTGTGTAAACCTAATTGAGTACAGCTTAGCTGTCATCAAATCCAAACAAAAACTGAATCAAGGAATCCATTCTTATCAAGTTACTCAGGTACTGCTTTCCAGCAAGCACATCCTAACTCTGTTTACATTATACCCGATACTTTTTAGCTACCAAAGTCTACCAAGATAGACCTTGGCCCGCCAATGCAAGATGCAATAGCATCCAGGGGGTATCTCCCAAAGCTCTCAGGAATATCCCGCGAGCGCCATAAAAATGTCAAAACGTTAGTTCCACCGTAGGTCGAGAGCGCAACTATTAAACCCTTGGTTTTCGGCTTTAATTTAAGTTACATAATAATCCCTGTCGGTGTTACCCTAATTTAAGTCTAACAAATAATAAAAGTTTTTGGTAGACTCTGCGACATTTTCTCTAGCTGTTTACTAACCCTCCACGTAAGCATTCAGTAGTCAGCCGTCAGTGGTCAGTGGTCAGTGGTCAGTGGTCAGTGGTCAGTGGTCAGTGGTCAGTGGTCAGTGGTCAGTGGTCAGCCGTTGGCCACGCTACGCGAATGGCTGATAACTGATACGCGACACGCTGATACGCGACACGCTGATAGCTGATAGCTTAAAAATAACCTCCACAATTCTTGGCCGCCAGGGCGGCAAACCCTGGCAAAACCCTATCCTAATCTAGATATAAATACCGAATCAAGGTGGTCATCACCTCACCAGGATTTTCCGTAGGCTCGGGAGTGCTCCACTCATCGGGATAGGCGTATTTAAGGCCATAAATGGCATAAATAGTATGCCGAACTTGTTTAGGAGAACCAATCAAGATGTGCTTGACTTTCTTAGGTTTGCGACCTTGATTGTCAGGGTTTTGATTGTCATCGGAGTTGGGGTTAATGTTTTGATTCATGACCAGTAATTAGTGTAAATGGTTTACACTATAAATATATTAATAAATTAATATATTGTCAAGGGGTTTAGGAATTTTTTTTGTTACGAAATATGGAGATTGTGGAGAGGGTGGGGAGTGTTTAAAGTGTGGCCAGGGTGGGAATATCAAATAGTTTTTATTTGTTTACATTTTTGATAAAAATAATCCTATAGAGTTAGGGCAGCAGTAATCGTAGGGTGGGCAGTGCTTCATAGCAATTAAAAAGCTTGTAATCGGTTGAATCGGCACTGCCCACCGACAGTAACTTAGGGAAGTATGGGGCAGCAGTAATCGTAGGGTGGGCAGTGCTTCATAGCAATTAAAAAGCTTGTAATCGGTTGAATCGGCACTGCTGCCCACCGACAGTAACTTAGGGAAGTATGGGGGAGCAGTAATCGTAGGGTGGGCAGTGCTTCATAGCAATTAAAAAGCTTGTAATCGGTTGAATCGGCACTGCCCACCGACAGTAAATTAACTCGACAAAATAGTTAATTGTATTATTTTTTAATAATGTTAATCGTCAGGTGGGCAGTGCTTCATACCAATTAAAAAGCTGACAATCTCGAAGGTAAGCACTGCCCACCCTACATCTCTAATGAGGGATTTTTTCCCTCTTGCCTCTTGCCTCTTGCCTCTTGCCTCTTGCCTCTTGCCTGCTCCCTGCTCCGAACGCGCCCCGCGTGGCCTACGGCCTCAGTCCCTGCTCCCTAAAACCCATAAATTTGTACCTCACAAGTTGTAGAATTGCTATATCATTATCGGGGAGAAGAATTAGTGGACAGCAGAAAATACGCTGCAGCAACCCAGCGCAACCGGGAACCAATTTTAAAAGTACTTTTAGAGATACTACCAGCCACTGGCACAATTTTAGAAATTGCTAGCGGTACCGGAGAACATGCTATCTATTTTGCACAACAGTTAAACCCTCGAAAATGGATTCCTTCCGATATCAATGCTTCCCTCCGTGAAAGTATTATCGCCTGGGCTAAAGATTACCCTAGCGACAACCTCCATCAAACCCTTGATATTGATGTCAGTCAGCCAGTTTGGAAAGTAGAAACGGAAATACTATCAGAAATACCAGATATTGTAGCGATGGTGAACATTAATATGATTCACATTTCACCATGGTCTACTTGTTTAGGATTAATGGCAGGTGCTGGTCGTATCCTTTCATCAGGAGATATTCTATATTTATACGGTCCCTACAAACAAGGTAATAAACATACTGCACTTTCCAATGCTGATTTTGACTCCTATTTACGAGAACAAAACCCAGAATGGGGAGTACGTAATTTAGAAGATGTTGTAGACGTTGCTAATACTCATAATCTCATCCTTGAAAAAACTTATCAAATGCCAGCTAATAATCTTTCAGTAGTATTTAAACACATGTAAGTAAAATCGTAGGGTGGGCAGTGCCTAAGACCCATCCTAAAACTTGTAGTTGCTTTGATAAGCACTGCCCACCCTACTTGGATATAGTGCTACGCGCAAGGCATGCATGCCTTTAGCATGCATGCTAAAGAGAATAAAAATCATCGTAGGGTGGGCAGTGCCTAAGACCAATTTCAAAGGTTACCATCGCTATGATACTTACTGCCCACCCTACATCAACTAAAATAATTTAAAATTGCTATAATAAAATTAAGTATTTAAAACGAAGAATTATATGATTACAGTTACACGAGAAGAAATTGAGCAATTTCGGTATCAATTGGCAAATTATCCAGAGGCTTTGGCTGCCCTAAATGAGATAGAAGAAGAGGAAGGAGATTTGGAGTATGCGACTGAAATTATAGCTTCGGAAGCCGGAATCGACAGAATAGATATAAAAGAGAGTTGGTTGCAAAATTTAGCCAGGCGGTGTCGCCATATAATTTGTCAAGATGAATTTAAAAATGATCTACTCGCTGGAGGAATTACTACTTTGATTCCGTATTTAGTGCAGTCGGTAAATTTGCCCGTGGCATTGGCGACTCCAGTAGCTATTTATATAGTTAAGATTGGAGTCAAAAGTTTCTGCAATCAAGAGGAAACAAGAAACCATAAAGATTATCCATTAGCACAAGAATTAATTGCCGATAATAAAGGTAATATCGAGAAAGTATTAATTGATTTTCAGGACTATGAACGTTTAATTGAAAGCTTTGAAGATGAAGGACTATATCGTGCTATGATGGAAGTTAAAGATGAAACTCCCTTAAGTTTGGAAGAAGCATTAGCAGAACTAGATAAGGAATGAAAACCGAATATCTTCCAACCTTTCTTAAAGATCTTAAATCTCTGAAAAGCACGCCCGTTTATAGAACGATTAAAAAGTTTACGTTTCAGGATATTATTTCCTGTCAAAATCTTAGGGATATCAAAAACATCAAAAAATTAAAAGGAGAAGAAAATGCATATCGAATTCGTTTAGGGGATTATAGAATTGGTTTTTTTATAAAAGGCGATACTATCATATTCTCCCGTGTTCTCCATAGACGAGAATTTGATCGTTATTTTCCTTAAAGCAATAGAAAATTATAAAGTAGTAGGGTGGGCAGTAGAATCGCAGCCCACCGGCAGTAAATAAAATTAATCGTAGGGTGGGCAGTGCCTAAGACCAATCCCAAAGCTGGTAGTAGCTTTGATAAGCACTGCCCACCGACAGTAAATAAAATTAATCGTCAGGTGGGCAGTGTATATAACCAATTTCAAAGGTTTCCATCGCTATGATACTTACTGCCCACCCTACATCAACTACTCCCGACTCCCGACTCCAGACTCCCTACTCCCTAATGATCAAAATTGCTCAGGATCGATA
>NZ_JAAHGN010000760.1:0-3749 GCF_010672485.1 Moorena sp. SIO2C4
TAGTGGGGGGAACCACGGCAGTCGCTCATGGGGGAAACCCCCAAGACCGCGCTGCCTCCCCAAGACCGCGCTGCATCGCTATCACATTTTGGTTTGATTTTTCTTGCGCTTACCCTAGAATTATATAATTGCTCACCATCATTTCTTGATGCAGTCGCTCATGGGGGGAACCACGGCAGTCGCTCATGGGGGAAACCCCCAAGACCGCGCTGCCTCCCCAAGACCGCGCTGCATCGCTTTTTAATTTTAATGATGAGCAATAGTTTTGGTAGTAAAAATTTTGGTTTTGATGACCAATCATTTATTTGGTCACTAATCAAGACGGAAATCAAGGGGATATTAGTATAAACAATCCCTGATTAATTTTTCCAACCTACTACAAATAAAAAGCTGCCCTTTTGAGTAGACACCACTTCAGTTTTAATGAAGCCTACTTCTCTTAAGAGGTTAACAATTTTATCGGTGGAGTAAAGCGGGGGAGCTTTGACTCCGCCAATCAATAAATCCATTATTTCTAATTCTGGCAAAAATGATGGTGAAGGAACCAAACTGTCAGTGGTAGGTTCCAGGATAATCACCATACCCTTTGGTCTTAAAACCTGAAAAGATTTTTTGATAAACTGGCTACCATAATCGCTGTAGGACAATTTTCTAAATAAGAATACAATATCATACTCTTCATTAGCACCCCACTGGTCAGACAAAGCGTTTCCCTCGGGAGATATAATAATCTCTTCCGGAGATTTAGGTAAAGGATACTTGCTTAAAAGTCGCTCTAAAAAATTAATTTGATTTTCCAAGCCTGCCAGCACAAAGTCTACATCGGGTTTGCGTTCCAGTAGCTTGCCTATAAAGGTAATACCCACTTCGCCAGTAATAATTCTCTTAACCTGATCAATAGGAATTTTAGTGAACAATTCTCGGGACGGTTCTTTCAGATATTCGTTAGCAAATGCATAGTACTCATAAAGGGTTTCATCATTACCATTAAACAAATCCATCTGCTGATTTGAGCTGCCAGTTTGGATAGTTAAATTTAATGATAACCAGGATGACCATGTCTGAGAGACTAGATTGTAATAATCACCCAAATAACTTGGACTTTCTTTAACCAAATAATTCTTAGTTATTTTGGTGTTAACATAGCCAACACCTTGATCATGATTAGTTTGGCTACTTTGGCTACTGTTGAGATAACCGAGACTCTCCAAAACCCTAAGCAATCGCTCGGTTGATATCAAATTAAGATTCAAGTCCCTGGCTACTAAATTAGCAGAAACTCCGGGATGCTTGTGCAGATAATCAAAAACACCAAGTTTCACGGCTGACATAATAATTGCAGTACGTTGGAAACTGGTAGCATCTGCCAGCATCTCTGCTCTTTCTAAGAGTCTGATTCGATTACCAATAACTTTCGTTAAGCTATTGATAGCTTCTGGGAAATACTTTTTGATCGCCAAGACTAAACCTACCAATTTAGATGGCAGTCCAAATCTTTGCTGTTTCGACTTTATCTCTAGAGTATCCCGTGCTAGCACTTTGACATTACTGGTCATACTTTTGAGTCATACTTTTTAGGATTGCTTACAAGACTTACAGGGTGCGTTAATAACGCACCCTACTACTTATATAGTTTAGGGTTCAATTTTTCGTAAGTCTTATATTAATAGTTGTTATTTTACAACTTTAGTTAATATTTTTTAAATAAAATTTACAAAATATTAACCTATAATCAATTCACGACCTTGATTGGGATTAATGGTATTCTGCTAGTCAGCCCCTTAACACCGTTGAAGACCGTTGACCCAAAGCTTGAACAGTCCCAGCAGTATTGGTTTATGGTTTGACGGTCACTCTAGCACGACTGGCATTCATATTCCGTGACTATTTTGACAACAAACACAATTAATGCTCCTAGCTCCAAACAGAAACTGTGGCTAGCAGCCATCAAGCCCCCCATGTATAGCGTGGCAATTATCTATGTTTGGGTAGCAGCTGCTGTGGCATGGTTTGAGACCAATCACCTCAATTGGACGATATTTTTGACCTTTGTCAGTGCTTCGATTCTGATTCTGGCTTGGGAGAATCTGAGTAACGATGTGTTTGACTCTGAGACTGGGATTGATAAAAACAAAGCTCACTCGATAGTGAACCTGACGGGAAACAAATCGTTAATTTTTTGGCTAGGGAACCTGTGTTTAGGACTGGCTATCCTTGGCATGCTACTGATCTGCTGGTGGCAGCAAGACTTAACATTGATGGCGTTAGTACTCCTATGCTGCAGCCTTGGCTATATGTACCAAGGACCTCCCTTCCGCCTGGGCTACCAAGGTCTAGGAGAGATTCTGGCCTTTTTGAGCTTTGGTCCGTTAGGCATGTCAGCTGCCTACTACAGTCAAACCCAGAGTTGGTCTGTGACTAACCTGGCGGCATCGATAATTGTGGGTCTTGGGACTAT
This sequence comes from Moorena sp. SIO2C4, assembly GCF_010672485.1. NCBI lineage: Bacteria > Bacillati > Cyanobacteriota > Cyanophyceae > Coleofasciculales > Coleofasciculaceae > Moorena > Moorena sp. SIO2C4. Next base: position 2,459 of record NZ_JAAHGN010000760.1, read on the forward strand.
GTTAATTCTATTTTGCTCCCATTTTCACCAAGTAAAGGATGATATAGCAGCTGGGAAGCGATCGCCTATTGTTTGCCTTGGCACCAAACGAGGTGCTCAACTGTTGCCCTGGATTTGTGGTAGCCTATTCGCTGCTACTGGTGGGTTTGTGCTCATGGGGCTATTCCCCATATGGACATTACTCACTTTGGTGGGATTGCCCTTTGCTATCAAGCTTTGCCGCCATGTTAACGCTCATTACAACCAACCGGAAAAGGTGAGTAATTGTAAGTTTATTGCCGTAGCGCTACATTTTTGGAGTGGACTCTTGTTGGGTGTCGGTTTCTTAATTAACCTTAATTGAACGAATCATGTCAGAGCAATCCCACGAGATTCAGGGAATTTTTGATAACATCTCTTCTAACTATGACCAGCTAAATGACAGGATCAGTTGGGGTCAGCATCGAATTTGGAAGCTGATGACGGTTAAATGGGCTGAACCTAAGCCAGGAGATACCTGTGTTGACCTTTGTTGTGGCAGTGGAGACCTGACTCGACTATTAGCGGAGAAAGTAGGCACTCAAGGAAAGGTGTATGGAGTAGATTTTGCTCCCCAGATGTTAGCGATCGCAAAACAAAAATCCTCTGAACCACACATTGAGTGGGTAGAGGCGGATGTTTTAGATTTACCATTTGCTGACAATACCTTTGACGGAGCAACTATGGGATATGGATTACGTAATGTCGTAGATATCCCCAAAAGCCTAAAGGAGATTTACCGTATTGTTAAACCAGGCGCTAAAGCAGCAATTCTTGACTTTCACTTACCGTCTCAGCCTCTGTTTCGGCAGTTTGAACAGTGGTATATGGAAACGATTGTTGTTCCCCTAGCCCGTCACCAAGGACTTGAGGAAGAGTATGCCTATATCTGGCCGAGTATACAGCGATTCCCCCGTGGTCCGAAGCAAGAATCTTTAGCACGGCAAGTAGGATTTCGTGCAACTCACTACCCGATTGTTGGTGGAACCTTAGGAGTATTGGTATTGACTAAACCTAGAAGTGTTGAATAGGAAATAGGGAATCGGGAATCGGGAATCGGGAATCGGGAATCGGGAATCGGGATGTAAGCATTCAGCCGTCAGCGGTCAGCCGTCAGCGGTCAGCCGTCAGTGGTTAGCTCTCAACCGTTAGCGGTCAGCTTATTTTATTCAAAAGCACCATCTGCGTGGTACAGGCTTTGGCCTTGGCCGTTGGCCACGCTACGCGAATGGCCACGCTGTGCGAACGACGCTGTGAATAACCCTGCAGGCTT
>NZ_JAAHGN010000761.1:0-3748 GCF_010672485.1 Moorena sp. SIO2C4
TCCCGACTCCCGATTCCCGATTCCCGATTCCCGACTCCCGATTCCCATTTCCCGACTCCCGACTCCCGACTCCCTAATTTATTAGCAATTCAATATTTTGTTCAACCTGAAAATATTAATTAATTTAAATTTATATAAAATATAATTGACCTTAACGTCGTCAAAGTATACAATAAATATATTGCAATTTTCAGCAAAATAAAACAAATCATTATGGCTCAAAATTTCGTCCCCAACCCTGGTGATAATCCCAACCAGCCTAGTGTGCCTAAGCCCTCTGGTGAGGGACAGCGACGACGGTAACAAATCAAACATATCTTAATTGGTTCTCCCCAAGCTGTTCGGAACACAATTTATAATCTTTATGCCGTTGGTTACGCAGAGGTGAATGATTGGAGCACACCTCAACCTACTGAAAATCCTGGAGAGGTGATCAGTATTTTGATTCGATATGTGCTGCTAGATTAAGCTAGATTAAGATAGTAATTTGCCAGGGATTCCAATCCCTGGCTAAGACGAAGCCTCAAGTTTCAAGGATAATTTAGTGTGTTGTGGATTCCGACAATTGACCGGCTAAGTAGAGCACAACTAACATGATTCGGTGGTTTCACTAGTGGCTTGAGGTGCAGCTAGGCTGTGAAGCGTGGAAAATTGCAATAAATAATTCGGTCAAGGATTGGCGTTAACCAAAACTTGACCGAATTTTTTTTAAAAGGGAAGCGGGAGTAAAAACTGAAGTAAATTCCTCTAGACTGCCTGATTTATGGGTGGTGACGGAAATTAACTCTGAAAGGTAACAGTTTCAATGTTGACCTTTGATACTTGAGTGTTGCTAGAGTTGGCTAATTCGCGATCGCGGCTTATATCATGTCCGGATAATTAATGATAAAAAACCATTTCCCTTTAGACATTACTCCTTTTCTTCTGCCAAATGCCAAATGCCAAATGCCAAATGCTTTCGATTTGCCAAAGTGTAACTATTCAACCGGAGATAATATTACCTATTCGTCAAGTCAGGTAAACCTTCAGCAAAAACTCCCCCCTTAACGAGATTGGGGGGAGGAATTTTTCCACACTAATGATCCAGTCCGTTTATGAGCTAGCTGTTGTAGGTTGGTTACCCCAAACACAACAAGACCAGAAGCCCATTAACTAAATAAAATACCGCCACTATCTGGGTCTCTGACCAGCCAGAAAGTTCCAGATGATTGTGGAACGGTGACATTTTTAATAAACGTTTACCCACCCCATTGGCATCTTTGGTGGCTTTATAGTAACTAACTTGAGCAATCACTGAGACGGCTTCTAGGAAGAAAATACCACTAATTATAAATAAACCCCAAAGGTTCCCAGTCAAAAGTCCTACTGCTGCTAGTGCTCCTCCTAGGGCTAGAGAACCGGTATCCCCCATAAAGACTTTGGCGGGATTGCAGTTGTGGGCAATAAAACCCAGGCAACTGCCACTCATACAAGCACAGAAGACCATTAAACCAAGGGAGGTTGGAGCAATCAGGGCAGCTAGTCCTAAAAATGCGATCGCACAGGTTCCTGCTGCTAGTCCATCCACTCCATCGGTAAGATTAGTAGCATTACTTTCTGCTAATAGCACAAATATACCCAGGGGCCAAAACAAAAATCCCAAGGGTAAGACGATTCCCAAGGGTAGGGTGATGTTAGTGATACTGGCTGGCTGCGTTTGTGCTAACCATATACAAAACAGTAAACTGACCACAATTTGTAAGGCCAGTTTCATTCTCGGTGACATCCCTTTATTAGAACGGCGTTGGACTACTTGCCAATCGTCCACCCAGCCGATTAACAGATAGCCAAGGGTGGCTAGGGATACCGCTAGGACTGGGGTAAAATCCTGCTGTGGGAGGAATAATCCTGACCACACCAGGGCAATCACCACCGCTACCGGCACAAAAAATATGCCACCCATGGTGGGGGTACCCGCTTTCTGTAAATGGGATTGGGGACCCTCTTGACGAATAATCTGACCCATTTTGAGTGCTTGTAGAAAGGGGACTGCTCGATATCCAATCCCAGTAGTGACCAGAGCACAGATCAACAGGGGTATGGTGATGGAGTTACCTGCGATCAGGGAGCGAGCTGCTGTCCCATCCAGAATTAATGCACCCAGAGTTAAGCCGATTGATAGAATATATAGGAGTTTAGTTCCCGTTAAGTTGAACAACTGCCCAGACAATCGTTTAGAATCTACCACAAGCCTCTTATTCCTTTGTTGAACACTCCTCACAAAGATACAATTCCCTGTATCTTTGCTTATATCCGTATAATTTACGGTTACGAGTCAAATCCTAACATCAAAGGTCTGCGATCGCTCAGGGTAGGACTGATTTTTGAAAATTTACGAGATGATCAAGCTATGACCGGATCACAGGATGACCGGATCACCGCATCACGCCATGACCGGATCACTACCAAGGTCTGGGGAGATCAGAAACACTACAGATGGTGATGGTCAGCTCGTAAGCATTCAGTTAGCATTCAGTTATCAGCGTGTCGCGTATCAGCGTGTCGCGTATCAGCTAATGGGCTACGCGCAGGCTACGCCAACAGCTTATGGGCTACAGATGGTGCTACTTGAGGTGCTATCAGCGTGTCGCGTATCAGCTTTCAGCTTTCAGCTTTTGAATAAAACAGCTAACCATTTGTTTAACAAGATTCGCGGAATTCCCCAACCTGGCCTTTGGCCAGGCTACGCGAACGTTCAGGTTGGGGATGGATAGCGAAACGACAAGTTGTGACAAATCTTGACGAATCATGCTATAATAATTATGGTTGCTGACCCGCCTGACCGACTAAAAGGCTACCTTGCAAACGGTCTAATATCCAATCAGTTTTAGGCCAAAAGGTATAAAAGTACTAGCGGAGCTCAGGGAAGAGACTTGCCCCAGCTGGTTAGTCATAGTGCTGTAATTCCAAGGTAAGTCTGTCGTGAAAGTTATACGTCCTTAGAAGGCGGATGTCTGCCTGTGGACGCTGAGTAAGACCAATATTAGCGCGGCTTTTAGAGGCGTCGGGGACGCGCGCGGGAAACCCTTTTGACGAATAAGACCGTCCCTGATTTGAGTTGAGAATTGGAAGCCCCAACCGAGAGCGTTGCAGGTTGGGGTACTTCACTCTGAGTTATTTCCACAAAGCTGTTCGCGTAGCGTGAGCCTTTGGCTGACGGCTGACCGCTGACGGCTGACCGCTGACGGCTGACCGCTGACGGCTGACGGCTGACCCCTGAATGCTTACGAACAGCTGGGTTAATCATGGCGCAACTCCACTGTGATGATCACAGCTTTAATCTAAAAAGAGACAATCTTGTTGTCGTTGGCTTAGCCCGCTGGCAATGGCTTGCAACTGGTTTTTAGAGAAGATCATTCTCTCAAAGGTTGTGATCGGTCGTCTAGAAGTGTAGCCAAAAGTCATTGAGTATCGCTCTGATCCAGTAGGTGGTTTCAGACGATGGAAAATGCTGCGTGTGTCAGTAAAAATTACTGTGCCGTAGGGTCCTGAGCAAGGGTTCCAGATAGATTTAGGCGCAATCCTTGCCATGTCTTTATCCGAGACAAAACCAGAACTGTAATAATTGTAGTTCAGGGTTTGAGCTAATGATGAGGTTAAATTTCTGGGAATATATTCAAAAGGGCCACCATCTAACCCCACATCATTCAAGTAGATAATGATTTTAACCATGCGATAGTCTTCTGGATCTACGTGCCATTGCCTGACA
>NZ_JAAHGN010000762.1:0-3748 GCF_010672485.1 Moorena sp. SIO2C4
TAAACTGAAACTGAAACGGGATAGGGAGTCTGGAGTCGGGAGTCGGGAGTCGGGAATCGGAACCCACCCCTAACCCCTCCCAGGAGGGGAACGGGAGTCGGGAATCGGGAGTCGGGAGTCGGAAGCTGTGGGGAGATCGGGAGTGATAATTAAGAACTGCTATAAGTACTGCTATAAGTATGATCAGCTAAGTATGATCAGCGCTATATCTGTGTTCTGTCATTCTCGGAGATTGCGATCGCGCTTTCAGGTTACAGTCACAGAGTTGTTGAGATTTAGCTCTATTTTCTGATTCTTATTAGAAAATAGAGAAGCGATCGCCGTTTGTACAAAAGTTACAGAACTTAGGAATCACAAAAGTTTTCCCAGACTGATGAAAGAGAAATATAGCAATCTTCATAGCAATGAGGTACGAATTTTAGCTATTCCCTGTTCCCCATTCCCTGTTTACTATTAAATAATTATCGCTGCTCCGAAGTCCCTGCTCCCTGCTCCATAAAACAAAAAAAATGTACCTCACCTAATTAAAAAATGCTATTAGGTGATCACGACGGAAACAACACCATTCCCAATGCCATTTCTATCTCCACAATTACAGCAACGGTTAGCATCACCCCTTAAAATTGGCTCGGTTGAGGTCAACAGCAGGGTTTTACAGTCACCCCTGTCTGGAGTAACCGACTTGGTGTTTCGTCGCCTAGTGCGTCGCTACGCCACTGAGTCGATGATGTATACCGAAATGGTTCATGCTAGCCAGTTAAAGTATCTCCGAGAATTGCCCAAGGTTATGGAGGTAGACCCATTAGAAAAACCGATCAGTATCCAATTATTCGACTGTCGCCCGGAATTTCTGGCTCAAGCGGCACAAAGGGCAGTGGCAGAAGGGGCAGATACTGTGGATATCAATATGGGTTGCCCTGTTAATAAAATTACTAAAAATGGTGGCGGGTCTGCTTTACTGCGAGATCCAGAAACGGCGGAAGCAATTGTACGGTCAGTAGTCAAGGCGGTGGAGGTACCTGTAACGGTCAAAACCCGTATTGGCTGGACTAATCAGGAGATCAATGCGGTAGAATTTGCCCAACGTATGGAAGATGCCGGGGCTCAGATGTTGACCCTCCATGGCCGTACTCGTGACCAGGGGTATAATGGCTCGGCTCGCTGGGAATGGATTAAGCGGGTAAAAGATGTGCTGTCTATCCCAGTGATTGCTAATGGGGATATTTTGTCCGTCGATGCAGCAGTGCGCTGCTTGGAAGAAACCGGTGCTGATGGGGTAATGTGTTCTCGGGGAACCCTGGGCTATCCCTTTCTAGTCGGAGAAATAGACTATTTCCTGAAAACCGGACAACTGTTACCCCCAACCACACCAGTACAACTGCTTGAATGTGCTAAAGAGCATTTACAAGGTCTATGGCACTATAAGGGGGAGCGTGGTATTTATCAATCCCGGAAACACATGGCTTGGTACGCCAAAGGGTTTCCCGGAGCAGGGGAATTGCGTAAGAAACTCAGTAGAATAGAGACGGTTGACCAAGGAGTTGAGTTGATTGAAAATGCGATCGCTAAACTTCAGCCGTCAGCCGTCAGCCGTCAGCCGTCAGCCGTCAGCCGTTAGCCGTTAGCCGTCAGCTTATTTTATTCAAAACTCAAGTAGGGTGGCACAGGCTTCTAGGGTGGCACAGGCTTCTGTCACGTCTTGTTATCAGCAACCTTGCTAGATAGTATAATTGTATGATACTATAAGCAGAATTTTTTGTTGAAATTTAGGAGGATTAATTTAGTATGACCCAAGTGGTTGTCGGTGAAAATGAAGGCATTGAGTCAGCCCTGCGTAGATTTAAGCGACAAGTATCTAAAGCTGGAATTTTTGCTGATATGAAGCGTCTACGTCATTTTGAGACTCCCATTGAAAAGAAAAAGCGCAAAGCGATCGCTCGCAGACGCAAGCGTCGGTACCGCTAAACCTTCAAGTCACTGTTACCACTCCCCGGTCATGAGACGCGGGGTTTTTTGGTTGGCTTACTTCTTATCATCTTACCGGTTTAACCAACCAAAGTATAAGGAATCGGGAATCGGGAATCGGGAATCGGGAATCGGGAATCGGGAATCGAGAATCGGGAATCGGGAATCGGGAATCGGGAATCGAGAATCGGGAATCGGTAACGTAGATTTGTTTGGAATACGTTCAGTTAAAGCAAGTCCAATAGCTGGGATTCAGTTAATTGGGTAATTCCTAATTTTTGAGCCTTTTCTAACTTAGAACCGGCATCTTCCCCAACCACCAAATAATCAGTTTTGGCACTAACGGCACTAGTAACCTTACCACCAGCGTTTTGAATCAAGTCTTTCGCGTCACTACGCTTAAGGGTAGGCAAGGTGCCAGTAATCACAAAGATTTTTCCAGTTAAGGGTAGAGATTTATCTAGCGCTATAGTTTTAGTAGAGGCTTCTAACTGTAAACCCGCTTCTCGCAATCGAGCAATCAAGGTCTGGTTGCTGGAAATCTGAAACCAACCCCAGACAGACTGAGCAATTTCTGGTCCAATGCCATAGATTCCCTCAATATCAGTGACGGTTGCTTGAGCCAACTGCTCAATGGTAGGAAAAGTCTGGACAAGGGTTTGAGCATTGACACTACCCACATGACGAATCCCTAACCCATAAAGGACTCGTGACCAAGGTTGAGTTTTGGATTTTGCGATCGCATTTAGCAACTTCTGGGCTAACTTATGCCCCATACGCTCCAATGACACCAACTGGTCTAGGGTTAAATCATAAAGGTCAGCAACAGATGTCACTAAGCCTTGGTCTACCAATTGTTCTACAATTTTTTCCCCCAAACCATTAATATCAAGAGCATTACGACTTGCCCAGTGGGTGAGAGTGCCCTTAACAATCGCAGGACAAGATGAATTAATACAGCGAGTCACTGCTTCACCCTTAGGACGCACCAAGGGTTGACTACAAACAGGGCAATGGGTAGGCATCTCGAAGGGTTTAGCATGATCAGGACGTAACTCTGGTAAGACACGTACCACCTCCGGGATAATCTCCCCCGCTTTCCGTACAATCACCGTATCCCCAACTCGCAAATCTAATTGGGCAACATAATCACCATTGTGTAGGGCAGCCCGTTGTACTGTTGTGCCTGCCAATTGCACTGGTTCTAAAATAGCCAAGGGTGTCACTGCTCCGGTGCGTCCCACATTAACGGTAATTGCTTCCACACGACTGGGAGCTTCTTCAGCCGGATATTTCAGAGCAATCGCCCAACGAGGAAACTTCTGGGTAAACCCCAATTGTTGTTGTATCCCGAAAGCATTGATTTTTACCACTACCCCATCGGTCAGGTAGGGTAAATCTTGCCGTCTCGCATCCCAGTAATTGTAATAATCCTGAACATCCTGTAAGGAAGCACAACATTGGCGATGGGGATTCACCGGAAAACCCAGCTTTTGCAGCAATTCTAGAGCATCCCATTGGCAATTGGGCATTGGGATGGTGTACTCCTCACTACTATCCTGATTCGGAATATGTAAGGTATAAGCAAAGAAAGCCAATTGCCGTTTAGCAACAATTCGAGGTTCTAATTGGCGCAAGGTACCAGCAGCGGCATTACGAGGATTAGCAAATAATGGTTCACCTGCTTGTGCTCGTTCCTGATTAATCCTCTCAAATACATCCAGAGGTAAGAATGCCTCACCACGCACTTCTACTAAAGCTGGCAGTTGGTCTAGATTAAGTA
>NZ_JAAHGN010000763.1:0-3740 GCF_010672485.1 Moorena sp. SIO2C4
TCGAATCCAAAAGATTATTAGGAAAAGCCTTCCCAAAAGTATCATGGGAAGAAAACGGCCACACAATGGTTAAAGGAATTAAGTCCCCTTATGACGGAGACTTAACCTACTGGAGCAAGCGTAACAGCATACTCTACAATAACGCTACATCAAAAGCTTTGAAGAAGCCAAACCATTCCTGCGGATATTGCGGATTAAAATTCATTGATGAAGAAAGAGTTCATCTCCACCACATTGATGAAAATCACGACAACTGGAAGCCTGAAAATTTGATGGCAGTACATCAAAGTTGTCACCAATACATCCATGGGAGCAGACCGAAAGGCCAGGATATCCAGGAGCCGTATGAGGGGAAACCTTCACGTACGGATTTGAAGGAGAGGTGCTCCCCTTAATAGGGGACATCGACTCTAATAAAACGCTTGGGGAGATCTGTCCTCTACTCTTCCTGGTTCCGGCTGGCCCACGCAAGACGGGTCTGTGAGCCAAGAATCCCCTGCCTTCTAGGCATGGGGAGTGTCAATAAACGTTAGAATCCCAATTAGAATCCCAATAGACATCTCCAGACACTCGGTTTTGACCCAGGCAGTGCAAGGGTTTGAGGTTAATTTTTGGAGATGTCTAATCTAATCACTCATACAACTATTGGCAGCACAACCAGCACCAGGAGATCAACTCATGTTCCTCAATGAACTGACACCAATTTTTGAAGAATTTACTCAGCAGCCTGTCGCTTTTTTGGGCGGATTTTTTTCAGGAGTGTTCCGCCTGAATCTCTCAGATGATCCTCTCAAGAGTTGGCTAGAGGCTCAAAATGGCTCTGAGATATACAAAGATGGTCATAACACAAGCGAAAATGATAAAAATAAAGGTCCGCAGTCTATTTCCATTGATTAAGAGCTAATTCAACTATATTTAGCCTGGTTATTTGGGGTCTAATTGGTGCTTAAGCACTACCCCAATACATTTTTTTGATGAATTATGAAATACTGTCAACTAGACAACCACTGATAATCCCGTAAGTGAGCTATCATGAAACGGTATTCACAAGTTCAGTGGATTCCTTTGGTAAAATTTTGATTTTGCTTCCCCCCCCTGGGGTGGTTGGCCACTGTCGAAATTTACCACTGGTTCCTCAGACATGACCGTGAGCAACCAAAATACGTTGTACTCCGTTCTTCTGTGCCTCTGAACTTTAGTTCTATGTTCTGCCTCATCGATCGACATGACCATTTACGTCGGAAACCTGTCCTATCAAGCCACCGAAGACGACTTAAAAACAGTTTTTGGAGACTACGGCACCGTTAAACGAGTTGTTATGCCCACAGACCGTGAAACCGGCAAAATGCGCGGGTTTGCCTTTGTGGAAATGACAGAATCAGATCAAGAAGACTCAGCTATAGAAAGCTTGGATGGTGCTGAGTGGATGGGACGTAGAATCAGGGTCAATAAAGCCAGACCTCGGGAAAATAATAATCGTAACACTCAACGGCGCAATTCCTGGTAGTTGGTAATAAGCTGTTGAACATCTAATTGGTACGACTGATTAAGTGTTCAGAATTTGACCATTGACCGTTGACCGTTGACCAGTACCAGTCAACAGTCAACACGATTCATGTACTTAAAACGTTCATAATCTTAAATACACTCTAATCTCCTAGACAAATACCCAATCCTCTAGCGGTTCTCACCAAAGTTCCGTTAGGATTCACAGCTTGATAATGCTTAATCGTTTCCTCAATCGGTACACTCACCACCTGGCGATATTGCCATGTCACCATCCGGTCATATTGTTCATTGGCGATTAAGTCAACTGCTGCCACACCAAAGGCTGAGGCAATTAAGCGATCAAGGGGTGAAGGAGTGGCACCCCGCTGGGTGTGTCCAAGAACTGTCACTCGCGTTTCCGCTCCAATCGAATTACAAATCTCTTGGGCTAGATATTGGCCAATGCCACCTAATCGACATTCACCAAACCCCACATTACTCTGAAGCACCTCACCGCTTGCAGTGCGAACCGCCTCGGAAACTACGATTAAACAGAAGTTTCGCCCCTGCTCCTGAAGTTGCTTAATTTTATGGCAGACATTGTTAAGGGTATAAGGAATTTCTGGAATCAGAATAACGTCAGCCCCTCCTGCAATGCCAGCACTGATAGCAATGTGACCAGCATCACGCCCCATCACTTCCAAAATCATCACCCGGTCATGGCTAGCCGCTGTGAAGTGTAAGCGATCTAGAGCTTCGGTGGCAATGTTAACGGCAGTGTCAAACCCAATAGAGCGTTCGGTAATGGCAACGTCATTATCGATAGTCTTGGGTATACCTACCAATTTCATCCCCCCTTGTTGGGCAAGTTTGCGCAAAATCGCCAAACTGCCATCGCCCCCAATACCAATGAGAGCGTCTAGACCCAGTTGGTGATAGCCATCAGCAATATCAGCGCTGCGATCGCATAGCGTACCATCTGGCATCGGAAAAGCAAAGGGGTCGCCTTTGTTAGTAGTGCCAAGCATTGTACCACCCATAGTCAAGATGCGATCAACCTTGTCCAAAGTTAGGTTAATCGCTTGAGGAGGATTTTGCATCAACCCCTGAGTAGCCCGACAGATGCCAAGCACCTCCCAGTTGTAAGTAGCCACAGCTCGGTGAGTCACAGCTCGAATCACCGCATTGAGACCAGCACAATCTCCACCACTGGTGAGAATGCCAATGCGTTTAGTTTCTCCCATAATCTCCGTTTAAGGTTGCAATGCCTATGTTCACATCAATTTGACCTCAGGTATAGGCTATTAGACAAGAAAAATGGTGTGAAGATTTGATTTCTGTATTTCTTCTAAAGTTATTAAGCATCATTAAAAATGCCTTCCTAAGATAGAAAGTGAAGAGGACTAGGCACTGGGCCAATCGGTACTCTTCCGATGGCCAATAGGCCACGCTACGCGAACACCAACATCTCTGACAAACCAAGTGCCCTAAGACCTAGGGAGGACAAAAATTATGGCAGAGGTAGCTGAACCTAGAACTCAAGAAAGAGCCCTGGATCGGGATTGTAAAACGTTATCCCGTCACGTTTTCGAGCAACTCCAAAGTTTTTCCATGGAGGCACAAGACCTCAGTGCCCTCATGAATCGCATAGCCCTAGCTGCCAAGCTAATTTCTCAACGCTTGAGCCGAGCTGGTTTGATGGAAGGGGTGTTAGGATTCACGGGTGAAGTCAATGTGCAGGGTGAATCTGTCAAAAGGATGGATCTCTATGCCAATGATGTCTTCATCTCGGTATTTAAGCAAAGTGGTCTCGTCTGTCGCTTGGCATCCGAGGAAATGGAAAAACCCTACTATATCCCGGAAAATTGCCCAATTGGACGTTACACTCTGCTATATGACCCCATTGATGGTTCCTCCAATATCGACACCAACTTGAATGTTGGTTCGATTTTTTCGATTCGTAAGCAAGAAGGAGAGGATCTAGACGGGGAAGCCCGTGATCTTCTGCAAAACGGGCATAAGCAAATTGCTGCTGGCTACGTTCTCTATGGTCCGAGCACAATGCTGGTGTATTCCATCGGTACGGGTGTTCATGTCTTCACCCTCGACCCAAGTTTGGGAGAGTTTATCCTGTCGAAGGAAAACATTAAGGTGCCAGAACATGGCCCAGTGTATAGCACCAATGAAGGAAACTTCTGGCAGTGGGAAGAATCAATAAGGGACTATATTCGCTATGTCCATCGCCATGAAGA
>NZ_JAAHGN010000764.1:0-3725 GCF_010672485.1 Moorena sp. SIO2C4
TCGAAAAATCGAAATATATACGAAATACGAACAATCCAAAGAAGAAATAAATGCCGCCCCAAATATAGCGATGCAGCGCGGTCTTGGGGAGGCAGTGCGGTCTTGGGGAGGCAGCGCGGTCTTGGGAGTTTCCCCCATGAGCGACTGCCGTGGTTCCCCCCATGAGCAACTGCCGTGGTTTCCCCCATGAGCGACTGCATCAAGACAGTGAAAGATACTGAGCCACTTGAAACGTTTCATAGAGTGCTCTCCATTTCTGGTTTAACTCCCACTACTCAAATCTAGCTTGGTGATTGACTGACAAAACTCCTAAAACTATTGATTTTACTTAGGGAGCGGTGCAGCGGTAGAGAAACCCAACAAAACCGCCAGGATTGGGTTTCACTATGTTTCACCCAAGTAACCAAGCAAGATTTGTCAGTCAAGCAGGCGCTTCTTGAGATACCACTAGATTTTTCCACTAGATTTTTGGCACCTAGCTATGAAGGTTATTATTCTAGTCTACCTTAAACGTAATATCAAAGGTATGCGATCGCTCAGGCTAAGACTTATTTTTTACAATTTACAAGACGATCAAGGGATGACCGGACAGGGGATGTTAACTTAGCACGACCAAGTCTGGGCAGATCAGAAACACTAAAGAGGTGATGGTCAGATCATCTACAGAAGAGAGGTGGGTGCATCTCATATTTGAAAATTTTGCGTAGGGTGTGTTAGGGGAGCCTTCATTTTTCGCCTCGTAGTCAGGGTTTGGATAGCCCGCCCCGTAACGCACCACCGTGTCAAACAGCAAAAATGAGATGCACCCAGAGAGGTTGACCAGGTTGTGGTTCACTAGTGAAGTCCATGTAAGCACGAAACAGCTGGGTTAATCATGGCGCAACTCCACTCTAATGATCAAAACTTTAATTCAAAAAGAGACAATCTTGTTGTCGTTGGCTTAAACCGCTGGCAATGGCTTGCAAGTGTTTTTGAGAGTAGTTTATTCTCTCAAAGGTTGTGATCGGTCGTCTAGAGGTGTAGGCGAAAGTAATTGAGTATCGGTCTGATGCAGTAGGTGGTTTCAGACGGTGGAAAATGTTGCGTGTGTCAGTAAAAATTACTGTGCCGTAGGCTCCTGTGCAAGGGTTACTGGTAAATTTAGACGCAACCCTTGCCATGTATTTATCTGAGACTAAACCAGAATAGTAATAATTGTAGTTCAGGGCTTCAGCTAATGATGAGGTTAAATTTCTGGGAATATATTCAAAAGGGCCACCATCTAACCCCACATCATTCAAGTAGATAATGATTTTAACCATGCGATAGTCTTCTGGATCTACGTGCCATTGCCTGACATTTACTGGTTTACTATCGGCAATATTCCTTTGAAAGATTAGACCAGCTAATAACACTGGAAGACCAAGGTAATTTTCTACAATATCAAGCAATCGTTCGTTAAGTCCCCACTTCAAAATTTGTGGGTAATTAATTAGCTCGTTGCGATAGGTTATAGAAGACTCAATTTTCGGTATCGGCAATGCCCGTAATTTGCTTAAAATATCCTCCGCACTATCTCTCAGTTTATTAGAGGAAATTGCTAACTCTTCTAAAGAAGTAATAAACGTTCCTTCTCTCTTTAGAGAATTCAACAATGGTAAATCTACTGGTGCTAGGGTAGGTAGGGAATTAGAATGGTTTTCTAGTCTGATTAGATAGTTGCCATAGGATAACTTATGGAGTATCGGTATTCGGAAAAACTCTCTTTTCATTTTTGACGGTATACGTTTGGTCTTCATGGCAAAATAATTAGAGCTAAAAATCATGAAATTCCTAAGGTATTTATTTGAACACTCCTATTATTACTAGCATGCCAGCCTCAAATGTATACGTTTATATACAATAGCTTTAATAAATAAATATTTTTAATTCATTTTTATTTATGTCAAATTTTATATAGCAATGGAAAATTATGCGTATTTAAATTGGAGATTATTCAGTTAAAAAAAAACGTCACCCCCTCAGCAAACAGTCTATAAAAAACCTTCTATCCGCTCCCAAACTTTCTCCAACAAATCAGGACAATCCGCATCAAACCATTCAATCTCAGGATAAGCCTTAAACCAAGTGCGTTGACGTTTAGCAAATTGGCGAGTGTGGACAACAGTTAAATCTCTGGCCTGATCAAGGGATAAGTTACCAGCAAGATAATCTTTAATTTCCCGATATCCCAACGTATCCAGTAACGGTAAATTCCAACCATACTTCTGAGCAATAGTTTCCACCTCAGCCACAAATCCTGCTGCTAACATTTGGTCAGTACGCTGAGCAATCCGCTGGGTAATAGTTTCAGAATCCTGACATTCCAAGCCAATCTGGAGAATTGGATAATTAGGAGGATTCTCTCCCTGCTGCTGTGATATCGGAATTCCAGTTACATAAAATACTTCCAATGCTCGCAATGTCCGCACTTGGTCATTGGGATGAATCTTCTGAGCAGCAACAGGGTCAATCTGTTGCAGGAAATTATAGAGCTGAGCTTGACCAAGAGCAGCTAGTTGCGATCGCAAATCTTCCTGAGGCGCAACCCGAGGAATTTTTAACCCCCGCACTACGGATTTGATATATAAACCAGTACCACCAACTAGGAAAAGAGGTTTATTGTTTAAGTCCGCCTGATCTACCCGGTCTTCCTGGTGTTCCCTATGTTTGCTAGCTATAATTTCCTGGGCTTGCTGTTGATAATCAGCTACAGTTAAGGTTTCGGTTGGATCACAGATGTCGATCAGATAATGGGGTACCTGCTGTTGTTGAGCGAGTGTCGGCTTAGCCGTTCCAATATCAAATTCTCGGTAAACCTGACGAGAATCAGCATTAAGAATTATCGAACTAACCCGCTGGGCTAATTCTATCCCTAGACTAGATTTACCTGTGGCTGTAGCACCGCAAATTACTATGACTGCTGAGTGCTCAGTGTTGAGTTTTGAGTTTTGAGCGGAGGGCTGTTTCATCTTGCATGGTGACATTCGGAACCCACTCGACCACTGACCCACTGGGTGATAACCTATATAGTCAATCCCCTATAGAAATAACCTATGAAAGTGGTCTGTGGTCGCCTGTAAGGCTTTTGTGTTACAATTTTCGGGTGTTTTATCATTTTTGATGAATCATAGCCTTTCCAAGCTTTTAAGGGAGAACCCCGAAAGATTATGACGAGTAGTTACAGTGCCGATCAGATTCAAGTTCTAGAAGGTCTCGAACCGGTGCGGAAACGCCCAGGGATGTACATCGGGACAACTGGACCTAGGGGTCTCCATCATCTAGTCTACGAAGTTGTAGACAATTCCATCGATGAAGCGCTTGCTGGGTATTGTACTCACATCGAAGTTGATATCAATAGCGATGGTTCCGTAACCGTTACCGATGACGGACGAGGGGTTCCTACAGACACCCACCCTACCACAGGGAAATCAGCACTGGAAACCGTAATGACCGTACTTCATGCCGGTGGTAAGTTTGGTGGTGGCGGCTATAAAGTCTCTGGAGGATTGCACGGTGTTGGTGTTTCTGTAGTCAATGCTCTGTCTGAGTGGGTAGATGTAACGGTGTGGCGGGAGAAAAAAGAACATACCCAGCGCTATGAGCGAGGTGTCCCGGTTACTGAACTGCTCGTCAAGCCCTATAAAAAGACCAAGACTGGTACCTCAGTAAACTTCAAGCCAGATACCGAAATCTTTACTGGCGGA
>NZ_JAAHGN010000765.1:0-3723 GCF_010672485.1 Moorena sp. SIO2C4
ATCACCATACAAGAAGCTCAACAGGTTGACCTTAATCGGAATAGTTCCATATCCACCGCAGTAAATACTGGTGCAGTTGGCAATGGTGGGAATATTGATCTAAAAACCGAGTCCCTATCCCTAGATAACACCTCGACAATTGAAGCAAGTACTGCCGGTAACGGAAATGCCGGTAGTATCACCATCCCAGATGCCGAGGAGGTTAACCTTAATCGGAATAGTTCCATATCCACAGCAGTAAACTCTGGAGCAGATGCTGAAAAAGCCGGTAATATTGATCTAAAAACGCGATCGCTAACATTAACCAATGGCGCTGAGATAACAGCTAGCACCACTGGGATAGGGGATGCCGGTAGTATCACTATACAAGAGGCTCAGCAGGTTGACCTTGATCTCAATAGTTCGATATCGACAGCAGTAAATACTGGTGCAGAGGGTAATGGTGGTAATGTCGATATTGAAACCAAGTCTCTATCCCTAGATCACATCTCGACCATTGAAGCGAATACTGCCGGTGTTGGCAATGGTGGCAATGTCGATATTGAAAGCAAGCATCTATCCCTGGACAATGAATCGAAAATCCTAGCTAGTACAGATAGTCAAGGGGATGCTGGTAGTATCACCATACAAGATGCTCAACAGGTTGACCTTGATCTCAACAGTTCCATTTCCACAGCAGTAAATACTGGAGCAGTTGGCAATGGTGGCAATGTCGATATTGAAACCAAGTCTCTATCCCTAGATCAAACCTCGACCATTGAAGCGAGTACTGCCGGTGTTGGCAATGCTGGTAGTATCACCATCCCAGATGCAGAGGAGGTTTCCCTTGATCGGAATAGTTCCATATCCACAGCAGTAAACTCTGGAGCAGATGCTGAAAAAGCCGGTAATATTGATCTAAAAACGCGATCGCTTACTTTAAACAATGACTCTGACATAATTGCCAGCACCTCTGGGCTTGGGAATGCCGGTAGTATCACCATACAAGATGCTCAACAGGTTAACCTTGATCTCAACAGTTCCATATCCACCGCAGTAAATACTGGTGCAGTTGGGAATGGTGGCAATATTGATCTAAAAACCGAGTCTCTATCCCTAGATCACACCTCGAAAATTGAAGCGAGTACTGCCGGTACCGGAAATGCCGGTAGTATCACAATCCCAGATACCGAGGAGGTTAACCTTAATCGGAATAGTTCCATATCCACAGCAGTAAATACTGGTGCAGTTGCCCAAAAAGAACAAGACAGCAATATTGATATTAAAACGCGATCGCTTTCTTTAAGCAATGAATCTGAGATAACTGCCAGCACCTCTGGGAAAGGGGATGCTGGTAGTATCTTCATACAAGATGCTCAAAAGGTTAACCTTGATCACAACAGTTCCATATCCACCGCAGTAAATACTGGTGCAGTTGGGAATGGTGGCAATATTGATCTAAAAACCGAGTCCCTATCCCTAGATCACACCTCGAAAATTGAAGCGAGTACTGCCGGGACCGGAGATGCAGGTAGTATCACAATCCCAGATGCCGAGGAGGTTGACCTTGTAAGGAATAGTTCGATTTCGACAGCAGTAAACACTGGAGCAGATGGCAATGGTGGCAATGTCGATCTTAAAACGCGATCGCTAACATTAAATGACTCTGACATAATTGCCAGCACCTCTGGAAAAGGGGATGCTGGTCAAATCCAGGTTCGGGATGCTCAACAGGTTAACCTTGATCGGAATAGTTCCATTTCTACAGAAGTTAACTTTGGTGCAGTTGCTGAAAAAGCCAGCAATATTGATATTAAAACCCGTACGCTTACTTTAAACAATGACTCTGACATAACTGCCAGCACCTCTGGGAAAGGGAATGCTGGTAGTATCACCATACAAGATGCTCAACAGGTTGACCTTGATCTCAACAGTTCCATTTCCACAGCAGTAAATACTGGAGCAGTTGGCAATGGTGGCAATGTCGATATTGAAACCAAGTCTCTATCCCTAGATCACACCTCGAAAATTGAAGCAAGTACTGCCGGTAACGGAAATGCCGGTAGTATCACAATCCCAGACGCTGAGGAGGTTTCCCTTAATCGGAATAGTTCGATTTCGACAGCAGTAAACACTGGTGCAGTTGGCAATGGTGGGGATGTAGATATTAAAACGCGTACGCTAAAATTAACCAATGACTCTGAAATAACTGCCAGTACTGCTGGTGATGGAGATGCCGGTAACATCACCCTTCAGGCTGATCAAGTGACCATCCAGGGAGACTCACAGGTGTCAGCCACTACTTCCAGCGTTACCAATACTGACCGGGGTAAGGGTGGCAACATTAACATAATTGAGGCCAATCGGTTTGAGGCTACCGACGGTGGGAACGTCAGAACCACCACCGAAGGTAATAAGCAGGCTGGTAATATTACTCTGGAAGTACGTGATGATATAACTCTAGCTGGAGCTGGAAGTGGGTTGTTTGCCAACACTACTCGTGGTTCTAGCGGTGATGGTGGCAATATTTTCGTTGACCCCAGAACTTTGACCATTCGGGATAAAGCCAAGATAGCTGTAGATAGCCAAGGCCAGGGAAAAGGGGGCAGTATTACACTTGAGGCAGGCACACTCACCCTTAATAATAAAGCAGAGCTATCCGCAGAAACGGCTAGCGACCAAGGGGGCAATATTACCTTAACCATTGACGAGTTGTTGTTCTTGCGACGGGAGAGTAAAATATCCACTACCGCAGGTACTGCTCAAGCTGGTGGAGACGGCGGCAATATTACGATTAATGCTCCCTTTATCCTAGGCATTCGTCAAGAAAATAGCGACATTACCGCTAATGCTTTTGAAGGCAATGGCGGCAATATCACAATCACCACCCAAGGTATCATTGGGCTAGAGTTCCGAGAAAAGCTCACCCCCCTCAGTGACATTACCGCTAGCTCTGAGTTTGGTGTAGATGGTACCGTCAACATCAATGCACCTCAAATTGACCCCAGCCGAGGGTTGTCGGAATTGCCAACCGATGTCATTGATGTCTCTCAACTGATTGAAAAAAACCTCTGTGCTGCGGGTGAGGGGAGTGAATTTATTGCCACAGGTCGTGGTGGCTTACCGGTTTCTCCCAACGAAACCCTGAACCCCAATGCTACATGGGACGATTGGCGTATCACTGAGCAACCTCAAACTAGGATCAAAAGGCGTCGGTTAAGGTCAAGGCAGCATCAACTACAGATTAATCAACCACAGACCAGTAATCCTAAACCTAAACAAATTGTGGAAGCCCAAGGCTGGGTTATCGGTGCCAACGGGGAGGTAATTCTCACCGCTCATCCAGTCATAGTGACTCCGAAGGGTACCTGGTTACATAAAGTAGACTGTCCAATGCTTCACCAAACCTTTAAGCAGCTGCGGTGAGTTTTCCGGGGAAACCAGAGGATAGATCCCCCTCCCGTCCCCCTTAACAAGGGGGAAGCCAGAGGATAGATCCTCCTCCCGTCCCCCTTAACAAGATAGATCCTCCTCCCGTCCCCCTTAACAAGATAGATCCCCCTCCCGTCCCCCTTAACAAGGGGGAAGCCAGAGGATAGATCCTCCTCCCGTCACCTGTCTTGACATTAATTTACTTACGACATCACATAAACTTTCAACTTCTCGGACTACAGTTCCAGGTGAGTGAATCTAAAGCAAACTCTACTTTTAACTACTGGCAATCTATTTTCAGGGAAGCTCTAC
>NZ_JAAHGN010000766.1:0-3717 GCF_010672485.1 Moorena sp. SIO2C4
TTAGGGGATTAAAGGCAAGAGGCAAGAGGCAAGAGGCAAGAGGCAAGAGGGGAGTGTGGGAAGTGTGGGAAGTGTGGGAAGTGTGGGGAGAAAGGGGAGTGTGGGGAGTGTGGGGAGTGTGGGGAGTGTGGGAAAGATAGGAAATTATGAGAAGTTTGGAGATAGGTAATTGCAACGACTATACTATTAAAGCGGTTGTCATAATTATCAGGTACAGTCAATTTTCTTACCCCGATTCCCGACTCCCGATTCCCGATTCCCGATTCCCTAATCCCTACTCCCTATTCCCTGTTCCCTTTTAAAAAAACCATAGTAATAATGGTAAATCTCCAAAACCCTTTGGTAATCGTCCTGGTTATCCTAATTTTAGTAATCGGGGTGGTATTTTTTATCTACTCTCAAGCCCAGAAAAAAATGACCGAACCGAAACCATCTAACTACGAACTTTCTCGTAACGATCAGATAAATCAGCCTAGTTATTATCCCATCAATCAGACCCTATCATCAAGTCTTTATCAACCCATTAGTGAGTGGATCGGAAGACTAATCGAGCCGCCAAAGGAGGAACGAACAACGGATGATTCGGTACTCTTTGAAGTCTACCATGCTGCTGCTGAGTATCAGCATTTGGTGGGACAAATTGTGACTTTAGCATGGAGTAAAGATGCTTCAGGGATCCAAGACTATGTGAAGCGAGTTACCATAGATATTAATTTTAATCAAACCACTGAAGATAGCATGACAGGGGGCGCTATGCATCCGGTTCGATTAAATCATCTGAATCGGGTAGGTCCCCTGGAATCTTTGGCTGCAGCCAGACCTGACGATAATGTGATTGTCATGGTAAACAATCCAGTTGTGACTGAGTCAGAAACAACGACATCTTTGACTATTGCCGAAGACCCAGTGCAAATTACCGGTCGCTTCTATGGCTTGGTTACCATTATTAAGCGGGAGACACTTGAAAGCGATCGCTTTCAAGTGTCTCACTTTAATAAAGACTCAAAACAATTTGATGGACCTCAAGAAATTATTCGTATTCCTCAAGTGGTGGCTGACCGGTATGACATCCCTAGATCTACCAATTCCCAGATTGAAGACTCTCCTCTAAATAGCGCTGGTTGGTATATTTATGGTGCTCAGGATCCTGACGGCATTTTTGTTACCCAAGGGATTGAACCTAGGGCTTTGATGATGCTAGAGCCAGATCAAGTAATTTTGGGAGTTGAGGAAGGGGTAACTTACATTAAGGAAAAAAATTGGGAAAATACCGAACAGCAAAAAGGTACTGCCAAGACAGTTCTGCTGGATCCTTTAGCTGAACAACCAGACGCTGCGATATCCCCTTGGCAGGAGGGAGACCGGGGAATTGTCATCCATCTTTATGGGGGAATTGGTGGTAATAAAAAAGATGAACGTGTCCTTTTTAATATGGTAAGCGGTCACTTTGCCTATGGTATTGCTCATGTAGTGCGTGACCCATTAAGCGATGAATTACGCTTTGATATAGAGTACCAGCAAGTTTATGCTAGTAACCCCGATGGCATTATTGCAGGGTCAATCAAATGGCCGAACTATATGGGAAATTTGCAGCGGGGTTGGTTAGGCAATCGACCTGTTTCTGATGTGATTGTTAAATTGGATGCTGTCACCCAAGACTACGAGTTTGGTGATATTAAACTATCACCTTTGGATGAATTGAAGCATCAGTTACAAGTCATGATGGCTCGCTACCGCACGGGGGATGGTGACGGTGCAGCATTGGCTTCACCAGCAGAGTCCTGTGTGCAAGACTCCAATCAAGCGCTTTATGTAGCCATCCAACAGATAGAAGATGAAGTGAATGACAATCCTGAAATTCAAGAGTGGTTGAACAGTCATCCAGATCATCCCCAAACTCAGCGATTTCAACAATTATCCGAGTTGGGACAAGCACTAGAACAACAGCTGACTCCCCTAGGAATTGTTCGTAGTGACTGGAAGGAAAATTCTGAAACCTTGGTGGGAGTTGCTGCTAGTGACAGTCCAATTATGTCGATCCTCCGAGGACTTGCTAGCTGGCGGACTGTACTACCGCGACGTGGTCATGATGAAATCGCTAGTCTTTTGTTAAACCATGGCGCTAAACTTTGGGTTATCCGCACTAATCAAGTGGGGGGATTCGATCCTGATATTATCCCCTATGCTCCGACTACGTTATTTTAGAATGTAGAATGTAGAATGTAGAATGTAGAATGTAGAATGCAGAATTTAGAATGCAGAATTTAGAATGTAGAATGTAGAATGCAGAATTTAGAATGCAGAATTTAGAATTATACATCTCGGGGGGTGACATGAGCCCTAAAAAGCTTAGTAGTATATAAGGCTTTGACGCCAATGAGCTCAGGTAAGATACACTCGGAAACTAACCCGACTTTGATTGTGTGG
Source organism: Moorena sp. SIO2C4 (assembly GCF_010672485.1). Lineage (NCBI taxonomy): Bacteria > Bacillati > Cyanobacteriota > Cyanophyceae > Coleofasciculales > Coleofasciculaceae > Moorena > Moorena sp. SIO2C4. The sequence goes on from NZ_JAAHGN010000766.1 coordinate 2,428, forward strand.
AAGCGAGGGAGCCTTATCACTATGTCAAATGTCAGCCCAAAACAGCATGTATCTTTTGATCACTTATGGGCTAAAATTACTACCCAGTAACGATTTAAGCTTGCTTGCATCTCACCCCCCCAGATTCTAAATTCTAAATTCTTAATTCTACATTCTTAATTCTACATTCTTAATTCTTAATTCTTCATTCTTCATTCTAAATTCTTAATTCTTCATTCTTACTTCAAAGTTGACCTTGCCATCGTTGTCAACCGTCTTAGCAAAGGTTGCAGCATCTCTGGAACTGCTGTATCACCAATTTCCACAGTTTTTTTCCGTCCAGCAACTTCTACGGTCAGTTTGTAGCTAAACTGATCTGCACCCGGTGTTGATGACATCAGCTGTGCTGGTAGCTCAAAGAAACTATTAGTATTAATCATGGCTTGCAGCTGATCAGCTTCTTCTGGCGATAGGGATTCAGTATCAACCTCAGTTGCCATATTCATCCCCATAAAACCGCCAGTACGCTCAAAGTGTATTTTCATAACACCCCCGTCTTTACTACTAAAATCTTGCTTAGACCATTGTGATTAATTATAAGGATTAATTGTAGTGATTAATCCTACAGATTAATCCTAGGGTGGGCAGTGGGTAAAAACGCGATGTTCGAAAAGAACCGCTTCGCGATTGGCCGTTGGCCACGCTACGCGAACGCAAACTGGCTCCATCGGTATAAGACTACCCATTAAGGTGTTTGACATTGATACAAGCTTAAAAGCTGTTGTAGTCAATTTAGCATGCATGCCTTGCGCGTAGCGCCATAACAGGCACTGGGTGCATTTCAATGCATGCTGTTTGACCCGCTGGGTGGAATGGAAATTATGGGTGCAATGGTGATCAGGGGTGGAACAGATATCAGGGGTGGAACAGGAATCTTGCCCGTTACCATTCAGCCTGTGCCAACCAAGCCTGAAGAGGCGTTGCTTAATAATGAAATGATTTTAAGAGTTCTGTGGAATGGATATCTTGCCCGTTTCTGATATTTTCAGACAGGCAGGAGCCCACCTCACTCATATTCATTACTTGATTCAGGAATGCCCATTTGTCTATCTGTGATTGCTTTGTTTTAAGCATTAAAAAAGTACTATTCTGGTTTAAGAGGTTGTCTGAGAAGTCTCATTTGCTACATTCAAGCCCCCTAAATCCCCCAATTTTGGGGGACTTTTACCAACAAATGGATTCTTGTTCCCCCCAGAATTGGGGGGCTAGGGGGGCAAAATTCAGTATCAAAAAACTTTTCAGATATCCTCT
>NZ_JAAHGN010000767.1:0-3716 GCF_010672485.1 Moorena sp. SIO2C4
TCTGGGGAGATGGCCATCTGGCCATCTCCCCAGCCACATTTAAAATTCAGATGTAATTAAGATCTGTAGCGTTTCTCGTACTAATCAGGTACAAAGAATTTTTTCTCTGCTCCCTGCTCCCTGCTCCCTGCTCCCTGCTCCCGACTCCCGACTCCCTACTCCCTGCTCCCCACTCCCTGCTCCATGGAAGAGCCATGAACAGACTGCCATGCTCTCCAAATCACCAATCCCAGTAAAATCGTTGTACTACCGACAATTACCGGACTGCGAGGAAACTGAACAGAGACTAGGGCTAAACTGCCAGCCCATAACGTGAGGGCGTAAATCAGTAACACCGTTAGTCGATGAGACAAACCTGCCTTTAACAAACGATGATGGAGATGGCGTTGATCAGCCTGGAAAGGTGAACTGCCGTGACATAATCTCAGGGTAATCACAGCAGACATGTCTAAAAGGGGTACTGCCAAGACCAGAAAGGGTAAGAGGACTGTGGTAGCTACGGCACTCTTGACCAATCCAATCACACTCAGGCTAGCGATAGTGAAACCGATGAAGTAGGAGCCACCATCTCCCATAAAAATTTGGGCTGGATTGAAGTTGTAGTACAAAAATCCTAATAAACTCCCTACTAATGCCGCACTAATTAGTGCGGCCTCGGTTTCGCCCATGAACAAACTGAGGAGCAAAATCATCACCCCAGCAATACCAGCCACTCCTGAAGCCAAGCCATCCAGTCCATCAATCCAGTTAATCCCGTTGACAACCCCTGTCAGCCAGAGGACGGTAATAGGTAAGCTGAGCCATTCTAAGTGTGCTATTCCCACTCCTGGAAGACTTACAAAGCTAATCCGCACCCCCATTTTCCAAACTAAACTGGCAACTGCTGCTTGCAGTAACAAGCGCGTTAACGGCGATAAATTCACCAAGTCGTCTGTGACGCCAATCAAGAAAAAGCAGAAACTGCCGAGAAAAACTGCCCAAACCTCTAAGGTGACTTCAGGGGGAAAATCAGCCAACCCTCCTAGACTCCATACTAAAAACAGAGCGATTAAGGTGCTAGCACAAATAGAAATTCCCCCTAAACGCACCATCGGTTGTCGATGCACTTTACGCTCGGCTGGTAAGTCAGTGTACTGATACTTGATGGCAGCCGCTTTAACTAAAGGAATAGTCTTGAAAACAATTAAAGCGGCAATAATGAAGGCAACTACATAATATCCAAAGGAAACCATGGTGCAATAGCGTAAGAATTATCAGATCTCAGAACCAGGATTTATAGCACTACGCATTCAGATGTTTGACATTCCTAAACTCCGAAACTTAGTCATATCTGATTTCTGACTTCTGACTTCTAACTTCTGACTTGCGCGTAGCGCTATACCTAAGGGGCTTGTACTTCTGAAGCATCTAATTCTTGTATAAGCTGATTTCCTTGCTCTAATAAACTTGGCCACTCTGCACAATTAGAAGCCACACAAGAATCTAGCTGCTGCACAAGCTGTTGAGCAGCCTCGACCTGCTTTGCGTTATCCACCAATGTTGCCGTATTGCCTGATACATTGGTACCTGTGATGTCTGAAACATTAGGACCAGTAATATCTGAAATATTCAGACCAGTAATATCTGACAAGTTATTCGCCAGCCCAGGCAAAACTGGAGTGAATCCCACCGCCAAAGCAGTGATTGCCAAAATACTGGTAGTTTGATTTTTAATTGAGGAAATGAGTTTCATGATTTACCTCTGTGAATTTACCTCGTGAATTTACCTCGGTGTAACGTGTTAGCTTGCCTTAAAGGCAGTTGAGTCTAAACCAGAATCTCATAAAATGAGATCCACCAGAGAGAGAACATCGCCAATTGAGCCACCAACACCCAAAACAAAACGGGCTCCGTCACCTTGACCAGCAATATCTCTTACGGCTGGAGTAATTACAAGAGGGATACCTTTAAAAGGGACTATTGATGCCCCTATTGCTAAATCTTGTCCCGTCCACTCTGTAATTAAACTTACCGACGGGAGCACTCCCACACCCAAACTACCAAAGAAACCAATACTGTTTTCCCCATTAGTTATTTGTTCTACACTGCGAAACCGACCTGTACCAGCTCCTACAGTGATTACTACACGACTAAAAGGGTCATTAATGTTACGTCTGAGGTTAAACACCTTGGTAACTGCCCCGTAGTAGGTATTCTCGAAATCATTAAATTCAGTCGGACTACCTTCTGGTAATCGTCCCACGTTAATAATTCCTTCTCCTCCTAAAGCAACAGCCCATCCCGGAGCAAATTGAGCATGCAACTTGGCATTCACACCGCCACTACCAAGGGGTCGGCTACCACCAAAACTAGCGATCGTATAGGACAACTGTAATCCCACTGAGTCCCTCGCGTCGCCAAGACCGAAGCCAAATCCTAATGTTCCATCCCTACCACCTCCAATCAAACCACCGCTATTATTGCTAAAGCGCGTGCGAGATTGAAAGCCAAAGCCAACAAAGCCTCTGTAGTTATCAGCTCCAAATCCGGAGGGATTGGAAATGTTAAACCCTGGAGAAATTGAAGAAGTCTTACGGAAATTAGGCGCTAATTTGTAAGAATCTAGTTGCTTTTGTAACTTGCGGATTTGCTCTTGAGTTGATGGAGGAATTGGGGAAGAGTTTGGGGATTCAGAGGAGTCACTAGATTGAGAAACTAGTGTTCTCGATACTAGTTGATCAGGTGTATAGGCTGGAGTAACGTCAGCACCACTGGTTCTAGAGTGCCAAGTCAAAGATGAACTAGATCCTAACCATTGACTGGAAAAACGGCTTCTTGTTGACGTTAATCTTGCTTGAGTTGTACCGGTTTCAGTTGTTACCTTGGGAACCGAGTTAACTTGATTACCAGCAACTATTCCAGCTCCCAAGACTGGAGTTGCTAAGTTAGAGATGGCACCGAGATGGTTAATTCGTTGTGGACTGGCTTTAATCTCAGGGTCAGTAGTACGGAGGGCCACGGGAGTTGCTCCCAGCATTACATTTACCGATGGACCCTTAACAGTAGGAACAGAGGTTCCTAAATCCTTGTAGTTAGATTGTGAATTAGCAGTTGCTGGAGCTTGACCCCCTAGAAACCAGGGAGTTAACACAGCAAAACTGTAAGTTGCAAGCTTGGAAATGTGCATCATGCCTTAAGCTGACTCTGAATTTGAGTGTCAGTCCGTAACGTTTGAATAGTCTAAGTGTGGTGTAGCGCACTCCCAGAAAAACGATGCAGTAATTCAGAAGTGTTGAACATTAATAAAACTTAACAAATATCTAGGCAAAAATAGGTTATTATTTACTAATATTTACCTATTGAATAATTTTAAATTATGAGTGATTCCATTAAAAAAATCATCAAATATATCCTCAAAGATTTACCTAAAAATGATGATCCAGTCCTAAATACTAAATTATTCGTAAGTTGTTGGGTTGGTTATTGTTTGGATCAAAGCTTAAGCAGTATGAGGGATTTATTTCAACGATTAAATTATACGGGAATTAATCTTCATATTTATACTTTTTCCAAAGCTAGCAAACAAAGAAGTATTGAACCATGTCTTGAGGCAGTCGCTCATGGTTTGAAGTTACCGTAAGACAGTTGAGCCTTAATCAATGGAGGCGCGCTTTCCTATGGCGAATTAAATTACGGGGTCGCGCCTCAAGTTTTAACCCTTTTTTGCATAACCTACC
>NZ_JAAHGN010000768.1:0-3650 GCF_010672485.1 Moorena sp. SIO2C4
TCCACCTGTGTCTTCGCCCCCAACCAACCAATGGCTGCGAATGGTAGGGATGTGGCTAGCAGTTGCTGTCATTGGTGCAGGGCTAGGTTGGTCATATCAAGAATGGCAAAGTTATCGAAATCTACTATTACGCTTAGAAGAGATTCAGAAGCACCGATCAGAACGGGAATATGAAGAATGCATCAATAAAGCCACGACTATTCCTGAAAAGTCGCCTATATATCAACAGACTCAGGTGATTTTTAATGAGTGTGCCGAGAAACTATTTGGCAAAGCTAAGATACTAGCTGCAGCGAACCAATTTAAAGACGCAATTATCGAGGCCAATAAACTGACCCCAGATAGTGCTCCTTACCAAGAGGCACAACAGTTAATTAATCAGTGGTCTAACAGCCTATTTCAGAAAGCTACCAAGCTGTATCAGGAACAAGGGAAGCTCAATGAAGCCATTGCTCTAACTCAAGTCATCCCTGAAACTACTCTGATTCGTCAAAAATTACCCGAGACCATTGCCCAATGGAAACAAGAGTGGGCTGTGAATGTATCGATTCGCAAACAAGCACTTCAAGCCCTGGAGGCAGGTCAATGGCAACAGGCTAAGCAAAACGCTAGGAGGGTGACTACTGGCTATTGGCAAAAGCAAGTTGAACCAATTATAGACAGGGCAGATGCTAAAATTTCTACCATAGAAGCCCAGCAAGAAGCTCAACGAGTCAGACGACAAGCCCAGCAAGAAGCTCAACGAGTCAGACGACAAGCCCAGCAAGAGGCTCAACGCATAGCCAGAGAAAAAGCACAACAAAAAGCTCAGGAGCAGGATCGACGCAGACAGCAATGCATTAAGCTGGTAACGAAATACACTGAAGAGAATCAGTGGGCTCTCAAAGAGTACGAAAGGTTAAGATGTGATGATTTTCCCCATGAGCTATTTTAACTAAGCCATCGGGTTGTTCAAATCCAAGACACGTTGGTCCGTTGGCACGCCCTTGATTAGGCATTAAGTACCAGAACTTAACCCAACATCTAACACCTAACACCTAACACCTGAAACCTAATACCTAACACCTAACACCTAACCATCAAAACTAAATTGACAGAGTACTAGCTTAGTTTGAGCCCCTGATTAGACCTTAGAGGCTCAAGGGTTGCCATAATTTTTGTAAAGTATAATGAATGATTTATTCGCAACTACATGGCTGATACAACTGCCTGGGTGAATCTCCTCACCCCCTTACCATTCCTCCCCCCTGAACACCCTCTGCCATCCCTATTGGCAACAGCAACTGAAGCCACTGCTAATGAAGCAGAAAACGGTTCACTGGTTCTTGCAGGAGTGCTATTGAGTCTAGTGGTGATCTACTTCGCCAGTAAACTCGGAGGCGAAATTTGTGCTCGGATTAACTTACCACCGGTATTAGGGGAATTGGTCGGTGGTGTAGTTGTCGGGGTTTCTGCCCTAAATCTGCTAGTTTTCCCAGAAGGGGGCAGTGCGGCTAGCAATTCCGTAATGATGAGCTTTCTCCAAACTACCGCTGGTCTAACCCCAGAAGCTACCAACTCAGTATTTCAGTCTACTAGCGAGGTGATTTCCGTCTTAGCGGAACTCGGCGTGATCATCCTGTTATTTGAAATTGGACTAGAGTCTGACCTCAAAGAACTGATCCGTGTTGGTCCGCAGGCCGCTGTGGTAGCTGTAGTTGGGGTGGTTGTTCCCTTTGCTGCTGGTACTGCTGGTTTAGCTTACCTATTTCATATTTCTGCTGTCCCTGCTATTTTTGCTGGTGCTGCCCTAACTGCCACTAGTATCGGGATTACCGCTAAAGTCCTAGCAGAAATTGGACAGCTCAGTTCTAAAGAAGGGCAAATTATCATTGGTGCTGCCGTACTCGATGATGTCCTAGGAATTATCGTCCTGGCTGTGGTGGCTAGTCTGGCAAAAACTGGGGAAGTCGTGATCACTAATGTAATCTATTTGATTATTAGTGCTGGTGTCTTCCTAGTTGGAGCAATTCTAATCGGTCGCTTCCTCGGTCCGTATTTCGTTGCCTTGGTCAAGGAAATGAAAACCCGAGGTCAGGTATTACTGACAGCACTCATTTTTGCCTTTGTCTTGTCCTATATTGCCACAGCTATCCAATTAGAAGCCATTTTAGGAGCCTTTGCTGCTGGGCTAGTCTTGGCAGAGACGGATAAGCGTCGAGAATTAGAAGAACAGGTCTTACCAGTGGCAGATATACTTGTGCCCATCTTCTTTGTTACTGTGGGAGCCAAAACTGATTTGAGTGTGCTTAACCCAGCAGTTCCCAGTAATCGCGAGGGTTTGATCTTGGCAACTTTCCTGATTGTGGTGGCAATTCTTGGTAAGGTGATCACAGGATTGACAGTCTTTGGTCAATCAGGAATTAACCGTCTGGCTATTGGGGTTGGCATGATTCCCAGAGGTGAAGTGGGGCTAGTCTTTGCTGGTGTTGGTTCAGCAAGTGGTGCTCTTTCAGAAGCCACTGAAGCAGCGATTATCATGATGGTTATTTTAACGACTTTTATCGCTCCGCCTTTGTTGCGGTTGGTCTTTCAAGAGCCATCTGAGCCGGTGGAAACAGCTGGAGAGTCTTGAGACTTGTTGCTAAGCTATCTGAGCTTGCTGATTAAAGACAATTATTGATGCAGGATTCTTGAAGAATCCTGTTCAATTTAGTTGATTGTGTATGCTTTAAGATTTCGACATTGCTAAGTGTGTTAACTAAAACCAAATTTTCGATTCAGAGAAACCCGTGTATACTGAAACTCTTGAAACTTAACCAAGCTACTCTACGTCCGAGTCTGTTAACGGTTTTAATAAGATTAATCAGATTAATCTTATTAGTCAAACAGACTAGACATTGCTTGACTGGGCTATTAATTAGGGGTATTCATCGTGAGTGGTTAGGGATTAGCGGTTAACTATAGCCTACTCTAGGCAGCTGTTGGGGTCTAATACTTAACCGCTAACAGCTGGTATAACCAATTGCTATAACCAATTGCTATAACCAATTACCTAAGATACATGATACAGGAGTAAGAATTGTGAGGTTTCGCTGGCTACTGCTACTCTCCAGCTCTTTGACATTTTCTCTATTTTCATTGGCGGCTCAAGCCCGTGAACTACTATTTTGGCAATATGATCGCAATCAGAATCGCCTGGAATTTACCACTGATGTGGGTGTACAACCCACAGCCCAACTCATTTCTAATCCTACCCGGTTAGTGATTGATTTACCGGGAATTAACGTCGGAGGTCCATCAACAAATCAGCGTCTAAGCGGGGCGATTCGAGAAGTGCGAGTGGGTCAATTTGAGAGACAAACCACTCGGATTGTGGTTGAATTGGCTCCTGGTTACACTATAGACCCCCAGCAGGTAAAATTTCGGGGTATTAGCCCCAATCAGTGGACTGTACAATTACCTCAGCCTTATCGAGGGTCACTGCCGGTTCTGCCTAACCCAGCACCGCCATCTCTACCACCGGCTCAGCCACCGACCCGCACTCAATCCCCTCCACCACGGCCAACTATTCCGAGATCCAATCCAACTATTCCGAGATCCAATCCGGGGATTCGCCGCCAAGGCTTTCAGATCAATAGAAATGGATTTTTTGTCAGTACCGATGGTGG
>NZ_JAAHGN010000769.1:0-3714 GCF_010672485.1 Moorena sp. SIO2C4
TCAAAAACATAGCGATGTAGTTCGCTAGGGTCAGGTTCAGGACTGGCTTGGGCAAACTCAACTGCATCATTAATGACTTCCTGGATTTTGCTCTCAATGGCTTTGAGTTCTTCGGGAGTAGCTAGATGATTTTCTGTCAGGTAACTTGCCATGTTTTTAATGGGATCACGAGTTAACCAGAATTCCTTCTCTTCTTTGGAGCGGAGTTCATCGGGATCAGCCAGAGAGTGACCTCGGAAGCGGTAGGTCAGGGCTTCAATAAGGGTTGGGCCTTCTCCTGCACGAGCCCGAGCGATCGCTTCTTGGGCAACAGTTCTGACAGCCATTACATCCATGCCATCGACTTCTACTCCAGCCATACCGAATACACTGGCTTTTTTGTAAATTTCTGGCTGGGATGTTGCCCGTTCATGAGCCATCCCAATTGCCCACTTGTTGTTTTCCACAACATAGATAACGGGCAATTTCCAAAGGGCTGCCATATTCAAACATTCAAAGAACTGACCATTATTGCAAGCTCCATCACCAAAAAAGCAAACGGTGACTTGATCAGAACTCTCATCACCCAAGGCTTCGCGACGGTATTTACTTTGGAAAGCACTACCCGTGGCCACGGGAATCCCCTCAGCTACAAAGGCATAACCTCCCAGGAGATTATGTTCTTGTGAGAACATATGCATTGAACCACCGCGCCCCTTGCTGCAGCCTGTGGCTTTGCCAAATAACTCTGCCATCACTTCCCGTGCTGGCACTCCTGCACTTAAGGCATGGACGTGGTCACGATAGGTGCTACTAACAAAGTCTTCACCAATACGCAACGCCTTGATGACTCCTGTTGACACTGCCTCTTGACCGTTGTAGAGGTGGACAAAACCAAACATTTTGCCCCGATAGTACATTTCAGCACATTTGTCCTCAAACAAGCGCCCGAGCATCATATCCTCGTAAAGGAGTAATCCTTCTGCGCTGGTAATGGGGCTGTAATCCTCTACTTTAGGTAAAGTTCTTTCCTGAGCCATTAATTTGTCCTATACTTGTCGCAACACTATACTGGCATTTCGCCAAACTACTTGTTTAGCCAATTTAAGCAAAGCTATCATAAAGTTTCACTCAAGCCTACAGGATTTCTCTTTTAGGATTTCTCTTTTAGGTCAAGCCTAGAGCGAATAGTTAGGTCAAGTTGAGTTGAGTGAGAATCACACTACTGCTTGACAATCAATACTGTTTAGTTTAGTAAAAGTTAATTAACAAAACTCGCGGAATTACCCACCTTCTTCCAAGGTGGGCTTGAAGTTACCGTAAGGTAGGGTCGCGGCTTGAGCGTCGGCAGGATATGCATAAAAGGTAACGGCGCTTTTGTAATAAGGCGACCCAACAATCAGGTTTCGTATCCGGGATGGATAGCGAGACGATAACTTGTGATGATTCGTGCTAAAATGAAGATGGTCGCTGAGCCGCCTGACCGACTAAAAGGCTACCTTATAAACGGTCTAATATACTATCAGTTTTTAGACCTGGAGGTATACAAAGTAAAGCGCGGAGCTCAGGAAAGAGACAAGCCCCGGCTGGTTAGCCACAGTGCTGTAATTCCAAGACTTGTCTGTCGTAAAAGTATACGTCGATAGAAGGCGGATGTCTGCCTGTGGACGCTGAGTAAGACCAAAATTAGCGCGGCTTTTTGAGGCGTCGGGGACGCGCGCGGGAAGCCCAAAAGACGAATAAGACCGTCCCTGAATTGACCTGAGAGTGGTTTGCCCCAACCGTGAGCGTTGCAGGTTGGGGTACTTCACAGGAGATGATCCAGTTGCTAAAATAAATAGTATTTAGCGACTCGACAAAACCGGTTAGCTGCGATACTGTGTCTTTTAAAGTGACAGATAAATAGCTATAGCCAGTTTAGGGAGTACGATATGGGCTATCATCAACTCATTCAGTTGCTCGAAAAGCTGGGGAAGTGAACCGTGCGCATTCCGCTCGATTACTACCGCATATTAGGATTGCCGATTCAGGCTACAGCCCAACAGATCAGCCAAGCCTATCGTGATCGTACCTTACAACTACCGCGCCGAGAGTATTCGGAAGCAGCAATAGCCTCTCGTAAAACACTCCTTGAAAAAGCCTACGGGGTTTTGAGTGACCCTGAAACAAGAGAGGAGTACGATGCTGGCTTGATTGCCAAAGCTTATCAACTCCAAGAGCAACACCCATCAGTGGCGGGTGCTCCTGGTACTAATCAAACAGTAACAGGTGAAACCGTCGAAGCTCACACTCCTACGATTGAGATTGATAACGACCAATTACTCGGAAGCTTACTGATTCTTCAAGAACTTGGGGAATACGAACTGGTTCTAAAACTGGCGCAACCGTTACTGGAAAAAGGTGACAGCGTTGGATTAAGTCAGGGGAAATTGGGGGATCCCCAACTTGTTCAACCCGACGTGGTTTTGACCTTAGCTATTGCCTGCTTAGAGCTAGGTCGAGAGGAATGGCAGCAAGGGGAGTATGAAAACGCAGCTATGTCCCTAGAAACTGGACAACAATTACTCCTACAAGAAGGCTTATTTCCGAGTGTTCGAGGGGAAATCCAAGCAGACCTCTATAAACTTCGCCCTTATCGGATTTTAGAATTATTAGCCCTGCCAGAAGAAAAAGCCATTGAGCGGCGCAAAGGCTTGCGGTTGCTCCAAGAAATGTTACAGGAGCGTCGAGGGATCGATGGCACTGGTAATGATCAATCTGGTTTAGGGATTGATGACTTTCTACGCTTTATCCAACAGTTGCGAGGCTATCTTACCTCCAACCAACAGCAAACCTTATTTGAAGCTGAAGCACGACGTCCTTCAGCTGTTGCTACATACCTAGCTGTTTACGCCTTACTAGCAAGGGGATTTGCCCACAGAGAACCGGCTTTGATTGCTCGTGCCAAGAAAATGCTGATGCGTTTGGGTAAGCGGCAGGATGTTCACCTAGAACAAGGGGTTTGTGCTCTGCTTCTCGGCCAAACGGAAGAAGCCAGTCGTGCCTTGGAACTGAGCCAGGAATACGAACCCCTAGCTTTCATTCGGGAACATTCTCAAAATTCCCCAGACTTATTGCCAGGATTATGCCTCTACGGAGAGCGTTGGCTACAAGAATCTGTATTTCCCCACTTCCGGGATCTGGCCAATCAGAAGGTGTCTTTGAAGGAATACTTTGCTGATCAGCAAGTACAAGCCTATCTAGAAAATTTACCAGATTCATCTGAGGAAACTAGCAATCAGTGGACGGTTGTACCTTCCCAAACAACCACCTATGCAACGGTAGGCTCTTCTAAAAGCATCCTGGGGCAAGATAGACTAAGCAATGGCCAAGGCTCACAGACAACGGCAGAACCAGTAACGGTGGGGTCAAGGTGGCCAAGTGGGGCGTTGGCAAACGGTGTTAGTCAAAGCCGAGTCAATAGCGATCGCTTCACCACTAATGGGGTATCAACTTTGCCTACAGCTCAAGGGATATCCCACTCATCAAATGGCTCAGAACCACAAACCTCTCAGGACTTAGAGTCAAAAACCACAGGCTTGCGGAGTCATGGACGGCGTCGTAGGCGTCAGTCCTTAGGTAGCTTTCTGGGTGGTGGGAAGTCAGGCAAAACCCTGGATAGTCACAATTCAACCGCCTCAGGTGGGTGGTCTAGAGGCGGTTCTTTGGTCAAAGACTCCTCAAGTCAGCGGAGCA
>NZ_JAAHGN010000077.1:0-13214 GCF_010672485.1 Moorena sp. SIO2C4
TGGCACTACTGGCCGAGAACGGTTCAAGGTTTGATAGGTGTGGGCAAAATCAAGGAAAGTCTGACGCCCATCGGGGTCTCTAGTGCCGTGACCAACCATTAATAAAGGGCGTTTTAGCGGTAGGGGAGATAGGGACAATGACTCATCTGTGACATCGATCTTCATACTTCATCCTTGATCATTCATAGCTCATACTTCTACGTCATACTTACATAATTAATTTTATAAAGGGCATTTTAGTGGTAGGCAGGTTAAGGACAATGACTCAGAGGTAACATCGATCTTGTTCCTCTGTGTAATGGCTTAATCTCTTGATTACCGACCCTTTACCTTATTGCCTTAAGGTAGGGAAAGTATCCACCAGAGTTGCCCCTATGCACCAATTTTCGAGAGCAATTCTACAGAGAAAGCAGCAAGAGCCAAAGGTTAAACGCCGATTGCATTTCTACGCTAGGGGTGAGCAGATCCCTCTAGTAGCACAGGGTGTTTGGGAGGTAGACGAAGGCCGAGTCCAGCTGAGTACCCTTTCCCCAGAAGGGGAGGAGATATGGTTGGGTTGGGCAGAGTCTTCTGCATTCTTTGGCAATTGGTTTTCTGTGCTGTCAAGTTATCAGGCAATCGCCCTAACTGATGTCCGTCTCAAATGGTATTCTTTAGCCGAAATCAACAATTCTCCCTATATAGCCCAAACTATTTTACCCCAACTAGTGCGTCGGATGCGACAGACAGAGATCCTGTTAGCAATCTCGGGTCAGCGCCGGGTTGAGGTACGCTTACAACATTTACTATTGCTTTTAAAACGGGAAGTTGGTGAGCCAGTAGCAGAGGGTATTCGGATTGGAATGCGTCTTACTCATCAGGATTTAGCTAATGGGATTGGAACGACGCGGGTTACAGTTACCCGACTGCTCAGCAAGTTCAAGAATGAGGGAGCCATTACTATTGATAGCGATCGCCACATTATCCTAAAGCACGACAGCTTTACAAATGTAGCAGATTGGTGATATTATGCTCAGATTAACAGATATCTTGGGCTGAAACTAGAAAAGCGCGGCATAAAGTAAGTTAGCTATTCGGCTGATGTGGCGTTGCAGCCCCGATTAAGTCCTCAAACCTACTCCCTAGGGGAGAGCTTCAATGTGCGCTAGTTCAGCCCATCTATCTGGAATGCTGATCACTTGTGTTCTTCAGGAGTAAGAGGCCTGTCTCTCGAAGCGATTTCAATTCCACCAGCAAACGGTCAACGACCAGCAGGATTGGTCGTAGCGTTACACGGTTGGGGTGCTAATGCTCAAGCTGTGGCATCTCTAGTGCCATTGTTAAACTTGCCCAACACCCAATTTTTAATTCCCGATGCTCCTTTTAGTCACCCTCAGGTAACTGGTGGCAGAATGTGGTACGACTTGTCAAGAGACGACTATCGGAGATTAGAAGAAAGCGAAGAGCGCTTGATCTCCTGGCTCGATTCTCTCCAAGGTTTTACAGGTATTCCCCTGTCCTCGACAATTTTGTGTGGCTTTTCTCAAGGTGGGGCAATCGCTCTAGATGTAGGGTTAACCTTACCCCTGGCAGGTTTAGCCTTATTGAGTGGCTATATGCATCGAACCCCTCAAAAGGTTGATTCATCCTTGCCGTCCATTCTAATTGTTCATGGTAGACAAGATACGGTTGTTCCTTTAACTGCTGCTAACCGGTTACGAGATTATTTGCTCAACTTGGGAGCAGCAGTGCAGTACAGAGAATTAGATATGGGTCATGAGATTTCATCAGAGCTTTTAGAATTGCTCCGGGAATTTATTATATTCAATAGATAGTGAACAGAGATGCTCAATATCCTAACTTCTGTGGAATCCCTTTAAAATAGAAAAAACATTATAAAAAACATTATAAAACATTAATTGGGCAAAACACCTCAAATAACTATGACTGTAGTTAATATACCTGTTGAAACAATTCCCATAGTGTTGAAAATTCCGACTGCACTGGATATCAATGATGACCTGTTCTTTGAATTTTGTCAGATTAACCGGGACTTACGGATTGAACGGACATCACAGGGAGAAATAATTATTATGTCCCCAACTGGGAGTGAAACAGGGGGAACAAACTTTGATCTGATCTACCATTTTGCTAAATGGGTTAAGCAGGATGGGACAGGTAAAGGTTTTGATTCATCCACTGGCTTCAAACTTCTCAATGGTGCTAACCGTTCCCCTGATGTGGCGTGGGTAAAACTGGAAAGATGGCAAAGGTTGACCAGGAAACAAAGAAGACAATTTGCGCCTATCTGCCCCGATTTTGTGATTGAGCTATGTTCCCCCAATGACCGGGTGGAAGACCTCAAAAACAAAATGGAAGAATACATAGAGAATGGGGCAAGACTGGGCTGGTTGATTGACCCTGATCATCGCCAGGTTTATATTTATCGCCCTGGTGCACTAGTTGAGCAGCTAGACAATCCTACCACTGTTAGTGGTGAATCGGTTTTACCTGGTTTTGTGCTGACGATGGCGGAAATTTGGCAAGGGTGAGTTGAGATAAATTCTATTAACTGTGTTAACTTCCCTTGTAGTCGCTCAATTGTAGTTGCTCAAACCCTTGCTCTTCAAGCTTCCCCATTCCCTCCTTGGTCTGATCAGTAATTCAGAGGCACAATAGTGGTGCTCAAACCATAACTACTGAGTAATTTCAGCACCCGATCAATATTTTCCAGGGTTGTGAACAATCCCGCTTGCATCACAGTTCTTCCTTGAAAGGAGGTCAGGAAAGAATCGGGAATTAGCGATCGCATTAAATCTTGTTGCTGCTCACTCTCAGCATTTACCAAAATCCGGTAACCCTGACTGGGTAGAGCTGAAGTAGGATTATTCCCTTGAGGTCCCCTTTGTTCCGAGTTTGATTGGGTACTTGTAGAAAACACTGGAATTGAGCTACCTGAATTGGAGCTAGCACTAGTATTTTGATTACTAGTATTTTGATTAACCGGTGTACTGATCTGACTAGACATTGACATCATAACGTTAACCTCCTCAGTCAAGGCTGCTGCCGGTGTTGGTTTTGAGCTGTCACTTGACCCATCAATCACTTCCTGTGACGGTGAAGCCGGAGTAAAACTGCTAGAATCCTCTCCTGGTTTGGCTGGAGATGTTGGTTCCTCAAAAGAGGACTGCTCTTGGTTTTGAATAACTTTCAGAGTCAGGGGTGTCAGGGGTTCAGAATGTGAACGTTGAGTCCTAGCATCAGAAGGCTGTTGGGTTTCAGAGGTTTGCTGACTCTCAGTTTGGGACCTTGCTGCTGGTCTAGAAGATTCAGTACTTGCAGAATTATTTAGTGCTGCGTCTTTGCCGATGTTATCCGTTGAGGTAGATGGCTGAGACTCCAAACTCGATGGAACGGGAAATGAAGCTGCTGAGACCTGAGCAGATGTAGGTTCCTTCTCGGCAGACGGTTGGAATGGGACGACTTGGCTGGGGGTGGTTGGATTCTCCTCAGAATTAAGCGTAGTCTTCTGTGAGTGATTAGAGTTCTCTGCCATGACAACTGCTTGGTTGTCAGAACCATCAGGTGTACTAGCTGGTTTACTAACAGCTGGTTTACTAACAGCTGGTGTTTCAACCTCCGACTCTTGAATGATATCGTTTTCAGTTTCCCCTGAATTAACCTCACTGTTAGTTTCCTCTTCTAGCTGATTACCAAAAGCGATCAGAGTAGGCTCAGACTCCTGATTGTTAATGTCAAAGCGCCTATTCCCTCGAAATTTATTGTTTAATGTATTGTTTGTTGATTCATGTGAATTTCCCCAATCCGGATTAGCTCCGACCTTGAGGACTAATCCATCCAGTTGGGAATTTTCAATCAGGTTATTCTGGAAAAATGGTTGAGCATTGCTTTCAACCACTACCCCATTTTTATTGCCAGTGATGCGATTATTAACGATATGGGCTGCAACGTTTTCGGCAATCATAATTCCTAAGTCATTATTTTCAAATACATTGTCATCCACTTGAGTGTTTGAGGTTCCGTAAATGCTGAGCCCATTGCCTTTATTGTTGTAGAAGTAGTTACTGCGAATTGTTGGTGTACTATTTCCCTCCACAGCAATCCCGCTTTTGCTATTCCCAGTTAAGGTATTGTCTTCCACTAAAACCGAACCGACTTCCAGCCACAAACCATAACCTTCTGGATTAGTATTGTTAAGGGTTACGCCAGAAATAATTGTTTGGTCAGCACCTACGATTAGGACATCATGACTAGCAGCCGTGGCACTAACAAAGGTACCACCGCCGCGAATCACCACATCGTGACCTCTAGTGCGGGGGTTGCCCTGTAGCTTGATACCGGGTTTCAGAAGTAGGGGGAAGGTTTCACCCATGTCACTGCTGTAGATACCCCTAGAGAGTACAATCACAGTATTGGCCTGGGCAGCTTGTAGCGCCTGAGTGATAGTTTTCAACGGTGAATCCTGGGTGCCATCACCGCTAGTGTCGTTTCCGGTAACTGGGTTTACAAACAAAAATTTTCTTTCTATGGTAAGATCCAGGTTTCTTGCCCGATCATCCTGAGTTGATTGGGCTAAAGCCGTGGTTCCTCCTAATCCTAGTGGCACCATTGTTGAAGGGATAGCTTGGCTGAAGATGCTAAAGGTTAATCCCAGCAAAATCGTTGTCACTGGTAACCCAAGATCAAAGCCTCTAGGCTGATGTTGGTGATGGCAGTGGGAATGATTGGCCTTCGGCCACGCTACGGGATTGGAAATAGTTAATTCTATGGTGTGAATTCTGATCAAACTCATGGCTGTTCTCCTTTGGTCCAATGTTCATGGAATTTGACATAAGAGTTGAGTTGAATGTCAAGCTTGATCGTATCCATAAACTAGGATATTTGTAATCTATTTGTAATCATTTATCACTTGAAATGTGTCCGTTGCTAAATGTTACTGACCGGATAAACAAGCTTTCCATCCACTGTTAGGATAGAGAATAATGGAGTAGTTAGTAATGGATGACCAACACAGCGGCATTATGGGTCAAAAATCGGCGATCTGCCGAATTTTGGATGCAAATTTAGACCGAGCTAGAGAAGGCTTGCGAATTATTGAGGAGTGGTGCCGCTTTGGTCTCAACAGCGCCCAGATGGCTGGGGAGTGCAAGGAAATGCGCCAGGAATTAGCCCGTTGGCACAGCTCAGAAATCAGGATCTTCCGAGATACCTCAGGGGATCCAGGGACTGGACTAACTCATCCCCAGGAAGAACGACGTTCGAGCATTCAGCAGCTTTTACAGGCTAATTTGTGTCGGGTTCAAGAAGCACTACGGGTGTTGGAAGAATATGGTAAACTATACGATGCTCAGATGGGTATAGCCTTTAAGCAGATGCGCTATCGGGTTTACAGCCTGGAAAGCCATTTACTGGGATATCAGCGTCATCAGTTGCTGGAGCGATCGCATCTCTACTTGATTACATCCTTGTCAGACCAGTGGTTTGCCAAAGTAGAGGCTGCCCTCCAAGGTGGACTAACCTTAGTACAGTACCGGGAAAAACAAGCAGATGATGGGGACAGACTTGCCGATGCTCAGAAACTGTGCCAGCTGTGCCATCACTACGGTGCTTTGTTTATTATGAATGACCGGGTAGATTTAGCTCTAGCAGTGGAGGCTGATGGAGTTCATATCGGACAACAAGATGTACCAATTTCCTTAGCACGGCAGCTACTCGGCTCCCAGCGTATCATTGGTTGCTCGACTACTAACCCTGATGAACTACACCGGGCAATTGCTGAAGGAGCAGATTATATTGGTGTTGGACCGGTCTATGAAACCCCTACTAAACCGAGTAAGCCAGCAGCTGGTTTGGATTATGTCAAGTATGCTAAAGAGCATGCTACAATTCCATGGTTTGCAATTGGGGGAATTGATCCAAACAATTTAAACTATGTCTTGGATGCCGGAGCTCAACGAGTGGCAGTTGTCCGGGGGATCATGGAGGCGGAACAACCAACTCTAGTGACTCAATATTTCCTGTCCCAGCTCAAACGAGAGCACACTCTTCGATCTCTTGAAGCTGGGGTTTCTAAACCCTAATGTCAGAAAACTTGATAATAGTTAGACATGTTAGGTAATAAGTAATGGTTACTAATTTTTAATAGCTTGGTGGTGAATATTAGCTGATGATGTCTAACAACACAACTCAAATTACCCTTGAAGTTAATGGTGAATCCCGTACCTGCTCTTGTGACACTAAACTACCCCAGCTATTAGAACAGCTAGGCTTAAATCCGCGCCTGGTGGCAGTAGAATATAATGGTGAAATTCTCCATCGGCAGTTTTGGAACCAGACTCAAATGCAGGAGGGAGACCAGCTCGAAATTGTCACGATTGTTGGCGGTGGTTGACTTCTCGGAGCCATTTGAAAATCTCCCCATCAATCTTCTTGATGATGGGTTTCCAATCGGACTTGATATCACTAAAGCCAACAGTCAAAAACAATCAAACACAAATTAACTCAGGAGTTAACGAGTAGGGGAGTTTGAGGGGACGAAATTCCCCACCCGTCGCAGGGATGGGGAATTTCGTCCCCTCAATTAGCTTGACATGTTACTGTGATATATATATAATAGTAACAAAGGTCGATAAAAGAGGTTAGCGCAGTGAAACATAAAGCCGTCAAACTCAGGATTTATCCCACTCAAGAACAGGTTCATATATTAGCCCAACATTTTGGGTGTGCTCGCTGGTGGTGGAACTATGCACTAAATCAGTGTATAGAAACCTACAAGGAAACTGGCAAAGGCTTGAAACAATCTGCACTTAACTCTATGCTGCCGAAACTCAAAAAAGAGAAAGAAACTGAATGGCTAAAAGATTGCTACTCTCAGGTTTTACAATCTGTGAGTCTCAATCTCAGTCGTGCATATCAAAACTTTTTTGTTCGCGTAGCGTGGCCTACGGCCAAGGTAGAGCGAAATATCCTAGATTCAAGTCATATCATCACCGTCAGTCAATCCAGTACCCCCAAAAAGTCAAACAAGTGGGCGACTGTCTTAAATTTCCTGGAAAGTTGGGAGTTGTTAAAGCAGTAATTCACCGACCACTAGATGGGGAAATCAAAACTGTAACGGTTAGCAAGACTCCTTCTGGGAAGTACTATGCTTCTGTGCTAATGGAGTATGAGTTGGGTGATGCCAAGCCATCTACAGATGGGAAGGTAATCGGTATTGACTTGGGCATTAAGGATTTTGCGATTACCTATGATGGAGAAAAGACTTCTAAGTTTAGCAATCCAAAACACCTAGCTAAATACGAAAAGAAACTAGCTAAAAAGCAACGTATTGCTGCCCGTAAGAAAAAGGGTAGTAACAGGCGCATAAAAGCCAGAAAGATTTTAGCTAAGGTATACGAACAGATTGGAAATGTCCGTCAAGACTACCTCCATAAGCTATCTAGAAAGATAGTTGACAACAACCAAGTAGTGGTAGTCGAAAATCTAAATGTCAAGGGCATGGTAAGCGCTACGCGCACGCTACGCGAACGTAACCATAAACTAGCTAAAGCAATTTCTGATCTAGGTTGGGGAACTTTTGTCAACTTTCTTTCCTATAAATGTGAAAAAGAAGGAAAAGTGTTGGTTGAGATAAACAGGTGGTTCCCCAGCTCCAAGACCTGCTCTAATTGTCATTACCGCATCAAGGAGTTGCCGCTAGACGTAAGGACTTGGGTTTGTCCAAGTTGTGGAACTCACCACGATAGAGATGGTAATGCAGCTAAAAATATTAGAGCAGAAGGGATCAGAGTGCTATCCTCCTCTGGGACAGGGGAGGTAAACGCCAGTGGAGAAGAAGTAAGACCAAGACGCGGACGTCCGTCCAAATTGAGGCATTCTTCCGTGTTCGCGTAGCGTGGCCAAAGGCCAAGCTGGAAGCCCCGACCTCAAAGAAGTAGGTCGGGGTAGTTCACACCTAGATTTTTGCATAACTGTCGAATCTCCTCTTCATAGATAGGGTTCATCACAATAACCAGATCAGGTTGGTAATCCTGGAGAAACTCTGGTGGCACAATTTCTTGTCCCGTTCCAGCAACGTACTTCCCCTGTTTGCGGGGATTGAGATCTACGATGTAATCAATCACATCTTGGCACTTGAGCAGATTCAAAAAAGTAACCCCTTTCGAGCCAGCACCCCATGCTACGGCTTTTTTCCCAGTTTGAGCGATGGTTGTCAGTTTGTGCTGCCAGCTTTCTAACTTCTCCTGAAACCTAGCGGTAAAGCTGGCAATATCGCGAGCCAATACCTCGATTTCATCCGGTTTTCCATAGCTGTTCGGGATTTCCCCATGGACTGGCTTTGCTTCCAGGCAAAGGAACTGACCACCAAACGCCTCCTTGATTTCACTAACTTGAAACCCAGCATTGACAAAAGCTTGCCCTAGAGAAGAGGGGGCGAAATAGCAGCAGTGTTCATAGATAATGTCCCACACCGCTAGATGGCGAAAGGTATCTAAGGCGTTGGGGACTTCAAAGAAAACAATGGTATTAAGGCGAGAACCGATCGCCTGTCGTAGTGGCTTGAGCAAATCTGCGGGATTGGAAATGTGTTCTAGGGTGTGCCGACAACAAATTAGATCCGCTTGATACTCTTGGTAGAGCTGTGAATAGAAATCTTGAACAAACTTGACTTGAGTCTGGAGTTGTTGATGCTCTGACCTAGGAACATAGCTCGGGTCAAAACCTACTCCTCGGTTATTACCTAGTTCACACAGGCAAAGGAGAAAATCCCCTTTGCCACAACCAATTTCAATAATTTCTTTATTGTAGAGATTGTGGCGCTTCAGCAATCCAGCGGCAAGGGATTGGGCATAGTCTTGAAATCGGGGAGAGTAGTGTAAGGAGTTTTCATAGTCCTGGCAATAACCCAATTTAGTAGGGTCAAAGGCTAGGTTGCTAATAAAACCACAGCTAGGACAGAACCCTAGTTTGATATCTCCCTTGGAACAGTTTTGAGCAGTTGGACGCGATCGCCACAGCAGATTACAGTACACTGGCACCGCCAACATCTCAAAAAACACCTCTAAATCGGCAGAGGCACATACAGGACAGTTGTGGTTAGATAACGTGTTCATTTAAAGTTTTAACTCCATTAGACTAGTACAGGGAAAGTACAAATAATCAGCTATCAGCCGTCAGCTGATAGCTGACGGCTGATAGCTTTTAAGGAAACTTGGGTCAGATCATCCTTTCGAGAGTTTTCAGTGTCGGGATTTCACTAGCGATCGCATTACCAATCTCCAAAGAAGCCGTCGCACCAGGAGAGGGAGCGTTACAAACATGCATTGCTTTAGGACTATTGACAATTAAAAAATCATCCACCAGCTTGCCATCATTTTTCAAGGCTTGAGCTCTGACCCCAGCATGGGTGGGAACTAAGTCATCTGCTTGGATTTCAGGAATCAGCCGTTGCAAACTCTTAACAAAGGCAGCTTTACTGAAGGAGCGGATGATTTCCTGAATTCCTGCGTCTCCATGTTTGACAGCTAGTTTCCAGAAACCGGGATAGCTCATGACCTCCACAAAATCTCGCAAGTCAAAATCAGTCTTTCGATAGCCTTCCCGCTTGAAACTAAGTACAGCATTGGGTCCAGCATGGACACTGCCATCAATCATGTGGGTGAAATGAACCCCTAGGAAAGGAAAATTCGGATTAGGAACTGGATAAATTAGGTGCTTGACTAGGTAGCGTTTCTCTGGCTTGAGTTCATAGTACTCACCCCGGAAAGGAACGATTTTAGCTGGAGGCTCAGCATCACCCAACTTAGCAATGCGATCGCTATGTAGTCCAGCACAGTTGATCACAAAGCGAGTGGGATAGTTACCATTGTTGGTTTCCAGTACTAAACCATCCCCAGTTTCCAGGATTTTTTCAACCTTACTATTGAGACGTAAATCCCCTCCCTGGACACTCACCAGTTCAACGTATTTTTCACAGACCTGCTTGTAGTTTACAATCCCAGTCGAATAAACTCGAATTCCAGCTAAACAACGGACATGGGGTTCAATTTCCTTAACCTCTTCACCAGTAATCTTGGCAATCTCTATACCATTTTCCAAACCCCTTTGGTAAAGAGTATCCAGTAATGGTAGTTCTTCTGGTTCAGTTGCTACAATCACTTTGCCACAGATGTCATAATCAATGCCATGCTTTTGGCAGAATGCCACCATCGAGCGGTTTCCTTCATAACAAAACCTAGCCTTGAAACTCCCTGGTTTGTAGTAGATTCCAGAATGAATTACACCACTGTTATTGCCAGTTTGGTGAGCAGCCCAACTGCTCTGTTTTTCCAGTACCAGAATTTTGGCATCTGGATAACGTTGACCCAATGCCATGGCTGTGGATAAGCCAATGATTCCTCCTCCAATAATCGCCAAGTCGTACATAGTTATTTTTATTACTTAAACTATTAAGGTTAACTTTGAATGTTGAATGTTGAATGTTGAATGTTTAACAGTTCAATGTTAAAATTTTAACTTTAAAAGTTAACCGTATCCCTGAGAAAGGTATAATAATGGATAATATAGTGTTTTTTATATGGTGAGGTACACCTTGCAGCTGAAAAGCTTGTTAATTGAGACTTATGGTCTACCTCATTGGAGTAAAAACCGCTATAAACAATTAATTAATCCTCAAAAGTTTGGGTAAGCCTACTCACTTACCATACTTTTTTTTACCAGAAAACCTATTATGATATTTGCCATTTTGACCTGAAAGGACGACAAAAAAATAAAAAATGACAAAGACTTTTTTTCCCGCAAGCATCCAAGCCTTCTGTTATTGCTCAACTTTGCTGGGTGCTTTCTGATGGAAAAATTTTTTCCAAGTGTGTGCAGAAAAAACATAGTTCCCAAGTACACCTAAACAACTCCAGTAAACAATTTATAAGTCATAAGTCTCTTGTTTTTGACTTATGACTCATAACTGATAACTCATGACTAATGACTGATATTTATAGAGATATAACCTCTGTACTTACTCCCATTTTATCCAACATTTGCTGAATTTCATCACAATATATGGAATTCATGACAATCACCTGATCAGGTTTGTATTCCTTTAAAAACTCTGGTGCCATAATTTTTTTACCAACACCAGGGATAAATTTGCCATGACGATGGGGATTAATGTCTACCACGTATTCAATTTTGTCTGTGGTATCAAGAGTGGTTAGAAAAGCCACACATTTGGAACCCGAACCCCACACTACAACACGCTTGCCTTCAGCATGCATCTGCTCTAAGTGCTGCCTCCAATTCTCCAGCTTCTTGCTAATCTCGTTGGTGAAGTTTTTGACATGCTGGGTCACTTCCTCAAGACTCTCTTCCAGAGGATGTACTTTGTCAGATGGGATGCTGACAGGTCGGGTTTCAATTAACAGATATTGTTCACCATAAGCTCGATACAGGTCAGTCACTTCAAAACCACAGTTGCGGAATAATCGCGCTAGGGATCCAGGGGTGAAATAGGAGCAGTGTTCGTAGTAAATGTCTTCAAAAGCTAAGTCTTTGAGTACTCGTATGGTATCTGGTATCTCAAACACCACAACGGTATTGAGGCGATCGCCAATGGAGCGGCGCACGGTATTAATAAACTCAGCAGTAGGATAAATATGCTCTAGGGTATGGCGACAACAGATAAAATCACCTACATACTCAGCATAGCATTCTGAGTAATAGTCTTGAATAAAGGTGACCCGGTCAGCGGCTTCACTCTGGACTCGTCCTACTACAGCCGACGGGTCAATACCAACACCGCGATTGTTACCTAATTCGCACAGCAGCAAGAGAAAATCTCCTTTGCTACAACCAATCTCTATAATGTCTTTGTTATGAAGGTCGTATTTGTCGATCAGATGATTGGCTAGATCAAGGGCAAACTGATTGAAGGTTGGGGAAAAACTCTGTTGGTCTTCATAATTGGGAGCGTAAGCTGACCACCTGGAATCAAAGGAAACATTAGTAATGAAGCCGCAGTCTTGACAAAACCCCAAAACCACATCACCGCAAGGGAAGTTTAGGGCTGCGTCTTGGGTTGACATCATTAAGCAACTGTGAACTGGTACGTTATGTACTTCATAAAATAGGGATAATCCTTGGTTTCCACAGTTGGGACAAATATGTTCTGATAATGAAATCGGTTGTGTGTGAGCAAAATTTTTGGGCAATGCTTGTTGTATCATTTTGAGTGACTTGTTTATAATTTAAATGTGCTGTTATTAGGACTGCCTATACTAGTCGATTCTGTAAGCTCAATAAAAAAAAATTTTGTCTTTACTATTTGGCGTTCGGGTAGCTTGACCTAGGGTCAATCCCATAATTCAAGCTTACGATCGCCAACAACAATGTTATCAAAACCTATAATTAGCAACGTATTGACTTTATACTAAATATTTTCAAATATATCATTTACAAATTCCACCCCCAAACTCTGCTGCTGTTGCGAGACAGAGCAGAGCATGATTCAGATCATAAAGTGCGGAAGTTCGCTAAGGTAAAATTGGCAATTATCCGTACCCTCCCGCACTACAAATCATGATCAAGCTGACTTAAATTATAGCATGTATAAAGTAGTTGACGTATACAAGTGTGGGATTTTATGGAATAGTGATGGATCGCTACTCCCTACTCTCTTCCTTGACCGTCAACCATAAACTCTAAAGAATCTTTGGTTGTGGAATCGGAATAATAAATTTACCTCCTTGTTGTCGATACTCTTCCTGTTGCTGCAAAATCTCATCAGCAAAATTCCAAGCTAGCAGCAAGACATAATCTGGTTTATCCTCTAACAGTTTTGATGGTGGAAAAATAGGTAAATGATTAATGCCCATGTAGCGACCATGTTTGAACGGATTTAAATCCACTACATAATCCACCAGGGTTTTATTAATCCCAAAATAACTGAGCAGAGTAGTTGCTTTAGCTGCTGCTCCATAGGCTACTACCTTTTTACCCTGTTTCTTCAAATCCCAGAGGATATCCAGTAAAGAAAGCTTAATTTCCTGAACACGATTAGCAAAATCACGATAGTAATCAATGCGGTCAACTCCCCGCGCTACTTCTTCTACTAATAGAGATTTTACGGATTCCTTAACCTGTTCCTTAGGCTCCACAAATAGGCGTAACGAACCCCCATGGATTGGAGTACGTTGGATATCATTTAGGAATAAACCATG
>NZ_JAAHGN010000770.1:0-3709 GCF_010672485.1 Moorena sp. SIO2C4
TTGGATAATCACGAAGCGGAGCAAACGCAGGTGGCCCCCAGCACACGATTGAGATTACCCGAACTATCTAGGTAAAACTGTCCTTTGTTCTCAACCGTGATGTATGTGCCATCCTTCTTACGGATCCGATACTCAAGATGAATAGGCTCCTTAGTGACAATCACCCGTTCTATGGTGTGTCGGTATCGTTCTAAATCATCAGGATAAATTAATTCATCCCACCCTTGCCTAGTGTTGGTGAGTTCTCCTGGGTAATAACCCAATACTTGTTCAATATTGTGACCCCAAATCAATTCATTTGTCTGGGTATTCCATTCGTAGAGCAACTGACCACTGATTTTACTAACCGCTTCATAGCGATAAAGCCATTCGGTTAATAGAGCAAAGTAATTTTTGAAGTTTTGCTGATCTCGATTCAGATTTTCACAGCCCTTACTACCTTCATAGGAGCCAGTAGAGTTACCATCGTCCAATCCAGATTTTAGCTCTTTAATGCTAGTGATATCTTTAGCAACAGCATAGAAAAGACCCTGTTCATCCTGTGAAATTCTCCAAGCCAGCCAACGCAAGCTACCATCTTTGTGGTAAATTCTATTCCGGTATTCGACTAGTTTTCCTTGACCACAATCACGAAGGGCATTGAGAGTAACTTCCCGATCTTCTGGATAAATCCACTCAATCCAAGGTCGCGATCGCAATTGGGAGCAAGTCCAACCTAGAACCTTTTCCCAAATCGGATTGAGTTGTTGAAAATATCCGTTTTGACCAAAGGTGCATAATAGATCAAGTGATAAAGAAAACAAGATCTTTAGGGCGGACTCTGCCTCTGCCATTGTTTCAGTACTTTTTATGTGAGACTGAGTGGTGTTCATTGCTGGGCTCGATCCGTCAGAAATTCTACAGATAAGCTAGGGATACATCTACCCACAGTCTTCCCTCAATAATCAGTATAATCACAAGATCATCAGCAGGAGTATTTTAGAAAGCTCAGAAGATTTCTCTAAGGAAAGGAAATTTTGAGGACATTTTGTGGTAATATTTTTTAGTCTTTTGCCCTGAAGCCCTGCTGAGAGCTTTACAGTAAGCCTGATTGGCATGTTCTCTTCGAGCAGTACCGTCCTAGATAACTGTGCTAGATAATTGGGCTAGATAATTGGGCTAGGTGACTAGGGCTGATAACTTGCCACAACTCGCCCAGCTCCGTAGCGCTGTCGGTAATAATACTTTGTTATCTCATCCCCTTGTTCTGAAAGCTGGTCAATTGCAATCCCATTACGACCATGATCAATACCCGAACTATGAATGTAATCACCATCACCTAGATACAATCCTACATGGTTCACTTTTTGGGCGGTAGCGAAAAAGACCAAATCTCCTGGTTGTAATTCCTCCATTCTAATGGTTTGGGTGAAAGCTGCTTGCTGATAGGAATCTCTGGGTAACCAAATCCCCGATGCTGCAAACGCTGCTTGCATCAACCCTGAACAGTCATAGTTGGGAGCTACTGTACCCCCCCAAAGGTAGTAGGGATTTTGGTGCATTGCTGCTTTAGTAAACCCAATCACCGCTTTTATTCGTGCTTGGATTTGAGCTGGAGACAGAGAAATGGGGCGATAAGGAGTGTTAGCTATGTCCAGTAGAGCCAAATCCGACACAGGCAACCAACCAGAATAGTTATCTTCGCACAGACATACTTCTAAGGCATTACCGACAGGTGGGACAGACTTGACCCACAAGTGCCTTCCCGTAGCTGCTTGTGTTGTTAAACGCTTACAGTTGGGCGAATCATAGAGGTTGAGATTAGCAAGACAGTAGTATTCCAAATCATTGGCTCGTAATTGCTCAAGCAAAACCATAGTATAGGAAGCGGGAACTCACACTCAGATTATGGTCCTTTTCTAGAAGGATAAACAACTAGGAAGATTAAGCAGCGAAATCAACCGTTGCCCCAAGAGCCACCTTTCCCTAACTACCTCATGATCAAATTACTCTGATCGAGCGCCTCAGGAGCTGGCAAGTGGACTTACCCCACTCAGAGGAAAAATCAGGGGCCAACGCCAATCGGTAATTTCCGATCGGGCAACCGGAAATAGAGAATTGCAGAGGTTTTACAGGTGTAGATGCCTAAGTCCTGTGTTAGTGATGTTTACGCAGGGCAAAACTAAAAGCCAAAATGAGGTTATTCTGCTCTTTGTATCTGGTAAAGTTCAAGGGATGAGTAGACTATCCTAGGATAGGGTTCAAATTTTTGAGTACCTGACCTGATCTGATGTGACTAGCAGCTACAAGTTACTGACCAAGAACTATAACTTTTAGCTTTTGGCTAACTGCTAAGTTTGTTACCCCTAACCAGTCACCAAGTAGTTTTTGAGGAGTGAGTGTGAAGAGTAATTTTCCTAAGACCCTTTCGATCCAACTGAGTATGGCAGTATTGACGATGGTCAGTTACCAGCTGTCTGCTACTGCTGAAACACCTCGCTATAATTCATCGGTAAAGCAATTTACCCAGACAGCAGCAGCCGTCAGACCTGAGCAATTAGCAGCAACTTCCACCATCACAGTTGACCCTAATCGATTTAATCCGGAAACTACACAAACTCCTAAAAATATATTCAGACCAACTAGTCTGCCATCAGGGAATCTCAACACTATCACTGACCATCGAGCTAATTCCCGTTTAGGGCAATTGGACAGGATAGGAGCAGCGGTTCGTGCCAGTAAGTCGGTAGGGTCTCCTAGTGAATTAGTCAACCGCTCCCAATTCAATGGCTCAGTTGCACCAATTGCTGACTATACAGTCAGACAGAAGCAGGTACCATTAGCCAATTTAGAAACTATCCAGGAGTATCCTGCTGATCCCCCCAAACAAGAGCTAGAACCGATCACTGAGGAATACCAAACACCTTCTCAAGAGTTTAATAATCCTGTGGTAGCTCCACCGAGACCAGGGACTTTAGCTACATCTGTGGCAGCTCTAAAAATACAACTAGATCAAGCCACCTCTGACACCTCACCAGCCATCTCCTATGAAGTAGGCACCCCTGTAGCTCAGAGAAATATTGATCCTACTGGCAACAGCCTTGGGGTTGGAAACTATGTTGGAATTGGCGGTCATATCGGTTTTACTGATGATGGCACCAATATTGGTCGAGGTGGCTTTATGATTAACGGCAAATATGATTTATCCCCCACCTTATCAGTTCGTCCTAGCATACTAATCAATGATGATGCTACCTTTGTGATCCCAGCTACTTACAACTTTATTTTCCAGGATGAACCGTTTGAGCCGCCTACTTACTCAGCTTTCGCTGGTGGTGGTTTGGCTTTTTCTACAGGTGATGACAACAATGTGGGTTTAATCGTTACTGGTGGTGTTGATTGGCCATTTGGACCCAATTTTGTGGCCAATGCTGCCTTAACTACTGGAATTTTTGTTGATGGTGCCGCAGATCTCGGAATTTCCTTTGGCATTGGTTATAGCTTCTCTAACTTTGGCAAGTAGAAAAGGGACAAATATAGCAGAAGTCAGAAGTCAGAAGTCAGAAGTCAGAAGTCAGAAGTCAGAAGTCAGAAGTCAGAAGTCAGAAGTCAGAAGTCAGAAGTCAGAAGTCAGAAGTCAAACTCTTGCGCTTCTTGATGCAATAGCGAGTGGGGGAAACCCCCAAGACCGCTTAGGTGCGCTTTCCGTTGGCGAATTAAATTCGCCACG
>NZ_JAAHGN010000771.1:0-3706 GCF_010672485.1 Moorena sp. SIO2C4
TCAGATATTACCCCAACATAAACAGCAAATTAATCAACTTAAGACTGAAATAGAAGTATTACTAAATGAAATCAATAATTCTGCCCGAGTCCAAAGGTCATCAGACCTGATTACACGCTTCAAACAACTACAGAAAAGTTGTCAAACTCTTAAACTCAACATCCAACAAGAACTCAAGTCCGAGCAAACCAGATTTCCAGATGTTGTCAATACTTTTAGTGACTCTGATGAAATCTACATTTACAATGCAGGATTAATTTTACTATGGCCATTTCTGAATCGCTTCTTTGTCAAAATAGGATTGGTACAAGATAAGATTTTTATTAATACCATATCTGCTGAACGAGCAGCCCTTTTACTCCAGTATTTAGTTGATAACTCAACAGAAATACCAGAACATAGTTTACCTCTTAATAAAATACTATGCGGTATAGATTTATTAGAACCTATAGACACCAATTTAGAAATCACCGCACAAGAACGAGAAGAATGTGAAAACTTGCTATCTGCTGTGATTCAAAATTGGTCTATTTTGAAAAATACATCAATAGAAGGATTTAGAACAGCTTTTTTGCAGAGAAACGGTATTGTGAGAATTCGTGATGGTAGTTGGCTGCTACAGGTTGAACGTGAAACTTACGATATTTTACTAGATAGAATTCCTTGGAGCATACGAGTTGTCAAGCTGCCGTGGATGGATAATATTTTATATGTAGAGTGGTAAGCTGTAGGGAACAGGGAACAGGGAACAGGGAACAGGTAATAGGTAATAGGTAATAGGTAATAACCAATTTAAATGGATATCAGTTTAGCCTGGTAGTTAATATCAAAAAAATTAGCATTCAGCTGATAGTTGAATGCTAAAAAATATTACTAAATTTTACTTTTTACCAATCAACCTTCAACCTTCAACCTCTTAACCTTCAACCTCTTAACCTTCAACCTCTTAACCTTCAACCTTAAACCTTGGCCAAAAGGCCACGCTACGCGAACAACCTTTTAACATTAAACCCTCAATCCCCAGTAATGGACAAACCATCAACCCAGATTTTTGGACAGACTCCACCAGAGGTCAACTCAGGCTCTTTTTCCACATAAATAATCGATTTCAGTAGTTCCCGAAAATCTCCGGCTACCGTTGCGGAATCAATACTAGTTAATTCTCCCTTATTCACCATCCAACCATCAAAGGGTAGAGAAAAGGAACCTTCGAGTGCTTTAACTCCCGCATGAAGCGCATTCACCTCATCAATCCAAATCACATTTTCGGCTTGGTCTAAACTGTACTCTTGTTCAGCAGATTGACCAGGAAAAACATGATAGAAATTAGGACTAACTGTAACTTTTGCCCCAATATTGGCATGACCTGTTGGTTGACCATTCAGGCGTTTCGCGGTGCCAGCACTGTGCAGAAAACTGCTTAACACCCCTTCTGTAATTATCGGTACTCGACGAGTAGGTGTTCCTTCTCCATCAAAATAGACTGGTGCCACATTCTCTGGATGTAGCTCATCATCACAGACAGAAAGCAGAGGAGAAGCAATTTGAGTACCTAGAGACTCTGGAGTCGAGAGGCTTTGCTTGTCTAGAATATTCTGAGCATTAAATAAATTAGAAAAAGCATTCAGTAAACTTAGGAAAGCTTCGGGAGAGAACACTACCCGATATTTTCCGGACTTAACTTTCTCATAGTTCAAGTGACTGATGGTTTTCTCAGCAGCTTCTTTCAGACAAGTCTGAATATCCAGAGTTTCTAACCCTTTACTAATCTTATAGGCACCAGCACTACGGGGCTTTTTCCCTTCTTCCTCAGTTTTGGTATAAAGATAAATGGAAGCAGAGGAACTAGCTTGCTGGCGCAATGCCCCATCACTATTGAGATAAAAGCGCTCAACATCCCGTTGAGATAGTCCATTGTAAGGAACTCCGGCAATAGCCGAGTGAGCTTCCAGTAACTTTTTCTCTGAATCCAGTAGGGTTTCTACTAATTTAGATACTGGCTGTTGAGGCACTTGATTATTGGGAATCTCTGGAATCGATACTGTTGATTCAGGGCTAAAGTCTGGGGCGTTTTCTTTCACCCCAAAACTACTCGCCTCATAAGCGGTTTTTAAGGCTAGTTCCAACCCAGTTGGGTTTGTATCGGTAGTTGAAGTAATGCCTACTTTCTGGTCTTGATTCCAAACCCGTACAGTTACACCAGAGCGATTAGATGCCTCAACCTGTTTTGGCTCACCCTGGTCTACTTGAACACCAGCTTCATCCACTGCAGAGCCATAAATATCGAATTTTTCAATTCCCAGGCGTTTTGCGATCGCATTCGCCGAATCAGCTATCTCATTAATCTTGGTCATCTTATCTTAGATTGTGAATGTTGGGTTAACAAAAAAAAGAGGCATGATATCAAATCCGGTTAATCACGTCGGATGTAAGCATTCAGCTATCAGCATTCAGCTATCAGCTAATGCGCTACGCGCACGCTACTTGAGGTGCTATTAGCTGAATGCTTACGATTAGTCTTTAACCGGAGATGATCGGATAACACTAGTCCCAAAGCCTGGCTGCTGGGGTAACTTACCGTCCACCAACCGTAATCGAATCTACCTTGATATGAGGTTGACCGACGGTGACATAAACACTGCCGCTAATGGAACCACAGAAACCAGCGGCTAATCCTAAGTCTTTGGAACACATGGAAATTTTATTCATAATTTCCTTAGCTTCCCCAATCAGAATTGCCCCTTTCAGCGGTTTAGTGAGTTTGCCATTTTCAATCAAATAGGCTTCATCGACACCAAAGTTAAATTCCCCAGTAGCACCAACACTACCACCGCCCATCCGCTTGCAGTAAATGCCTTTATCGATAGAACCAAATAAATCCTCTACCTCGTAATCACCAGGAGCGATGTAGGTATTGCGCATCCGTGAAGCAGCAGCATAGGCATAATTCTGACGGCGTCCACTACCTGTTCTGGGGTGTCCAGTGAGTTGAGACCCTGCCCGGTCGGCGATAAAATTCTTCAGTATGCCATTTTCAATCAACAGAGTTCTTTGGGCTGGCATGCCCTCATCATCCATATCAATAGTTCCAAAGGCATTGTCAGATAACCCTTCATCCCAAGCGGTAAGGCTTTCGTTAGCAATCTTCTCGCCTTTTTTGTCAGCAAACGGAGTAGTTTTCCGCTCAATCTGGGTCGTTTCCAACAGGTGTCCACAGGCTTCATGGAAAATTACCCCACCAAAGGAATTGGCCATGATAATGGGGTAAGTACCAGACTCTACGTAATCCGCATAGAGCATCTTACCAGCGGATTCAGCAACTTCCTCGGCAGTACCATTATAATCCCAGGCTCTTAGAAACTCTGGGTTACCGGTACTACCAGCACGCTTGCCAATCGAAGAGCGATGGTCGCCATCAGCACATAGTAGGTTATATCCGACAGACTGAGTTAAACGAATATCTCTGGCAAAGGTACCATCACTAGCTGCCACCAGAACTTCCTGCCAATCCCGGAAATAAACAGCCCGTCGGGATTGGACATGGCTAGCCTTGCGCTGGAGTGCCCCATTGGCATCCAGGAGTACTTCTCCCATTTCTGCCATCGAACTGCAACCGGATAGCCAAGTGTCTTTGCCCTTAGCAGTAGCGTAATCCCGCAACAGTTCCAGGTTAGTTTCTGGGATAAAGGCATTAGGGGTAGGTAAT
>NZ_JAAHGN010000772.1:0-3698 GCF_010672485.1 Moorena sp. SIO2C4
TGCGATCGCTAGTCCAGAAAGCCCAATCCCTTCGACTATGACCTTTAGCAAATCTCGCTCAGTAAAAATGCCTACTAATGACAGTTGCGACTGGACGAGTACGTAACTAGAGTCGAACTGGATCATGCGGGCAATTGCCTCTGTTACTAGAGTTTCGGGAGATACAATCAGAGGATCCCTATTAATTGCTGCGTCTAGGTTCAAATACATCGGGTAAGAGTGTAGCACAAATTTCAACAATCTAGCAGTAGGAATTGGTGAAATTATAGCGATTGTGATTAAACAAATTCATTCCAAAATGGCGAAAAATTTCAATTTAACTAGTCAAGATAGAGGGAAATTTTTATTTTTACCTCTCCCTCTTACCCTTTCACCATAATTTTAACCAACTGCACCAGTAAATTAATAAGCAAATTAATACGATGTCAGCATTCAGCATATGCGCATTCGCGCACGCTACGCGAACAGAATT
Organism: Moorena sp. SIO2C4; assembly: GCF_010672485.1. Taxonomy (NCBI): domain Bacteria; kingdom Bacillati; phylum Cyanobacteriota; class Cyanophyceae; order Coleofasciculales; family Coleofasciculaceae; genus Moorena; species Moorena sp. SIO2C4. The sequence continues at coordinate 473 of NZ_JAAHGN010000772.1, forward strand.
CAGCCATTCCTAATCAGCCCTTAGCTACAAGCAATCTTGAATCAACCAACCTTTAAGAAAGAACATTCTCGCCCGAATACTTATGTACTCCCATCATCTACTCCCATCCAGACCCAAATACCTAAGTTTGGGTCGATGCTTTAGCTGACTCCTGAGCAGCTGAGCCCTGAAGGCTTACCGTTTAGCTCCAATTGACCAGGTTTTTTGTTGATCCTTGACTGTTCACTGCTGACAGTAAACGTCATCTAGTATTTCCAAATAAATCATGAAACCCAATGCTGATTTGTCATAACAAGTAAGCATAATGCCGTCAGCCTAATGCCGTCAGCCTTGTGGCACAGGCTTTGGCCTTGGCCTTTTGGCCTTTTGGCCACGCTACGCGAACGGCCACGCGTGCGCGTTTGGCCACGCTGTGCGAACGACGCTGTGAGGTAACTCAGCATTATTCCAATGCTTACTTGTTTTATTCCAAAGCTGTTCGCGTAGCGTGCGCGTAGCGCATTAGCTGATAGCTGATAGCTGATAGCTGATAGCTGATAGCTGATAGCTGATAGCTGATAGCTGATAGCTGAATGCTTACCATAACACCAAAAAAATACTTGGAGCTCTTTCCTACTGTTACCTACCCCCCTTATTAAGGTTAGGGGGGATTCCTGTACCCTTTTTCAATCAATCCTAGTTTCTATCAAATGGGTTCTATAGACTGTGAACAGTCAACAACCAGACTATTACGTTTATTTTTACCGTCCCACTTACTCGATCACGAAACTGCTATTCTATTATGGATTTCTTGAACAAGACTTCCCTGGCTAGGTAGTGATTAGTTATTAGTCCAGTATTAGTCCATTGTCGTCAACAATAAGTCTTCTGGTCTTTAGCAATGACTAATTACCAAAGACCAAAGACCAAAGACTAATGACTAATGATTAATGACTAATCATTAATAGACTAATGCTATAGCCAACGACTAGCAATTGGCATCCGCCAGCCAGTACCAAAGGCGCGGTCAGTAACCTTTAAGCCTGGCGGGGCTTGTCGGCGCTTAAATTCAACACGAGCGACTAGTCGGATGATTTTGTGAACCACTTCGGGCTGATGACCTGCATCAATAATTTGCTCCGGGGCTTGGTGCTGCTGGATCAGTCGCTCGAGAATATCATCTAGGATATCGTAAGATGGCAAGGAATCTTGGTCTACTTGACCAGGTTTTAATTCAGCGCTGGGGGGCTTGATTAGAATATTAGCAGGAATAATTTCTGTTTGGCTTAAAGGTTGTTCGCCTTTGGCGTTCGAGTCAGTTAGGTTAGCAGGTTGACGCTGATCAGCTTGAAGCTTAGAAGAGGAGTCTGAAGGTTCAAGATTGAGCGTACTAACCTGCAACTTCTGATTAACCTGGGACTCCTCTGCCCTAGAATTTAGCCACCGACATAGGGAGTAGACCCGGGTTTTGGGAACATCGGCAATTACAGCTAATCCACCATTCATATCACCATAGAGGGTACAGTAACCCACTGCCATCTCTGACTTGTTGCCAGTAGAAAGCAGGAGATAGCCAAATTTATTAGCGATCGCCATCAGTAAGGTGCCCCGAATTCGGGATTGAATATTCTCTTCAGCCACACCGAACTCTGTCCCAGCAAATAGAGAGGTTAAGGTTTGGTCAAACCCTTCCATCAAGGAACCAATGGCTAGGGTGTGAGTCTTAATACCTAGGTTTTGTGCTAAAGAGAGAGCATCTTTGACGGAGTGGTCAGAACTGTAGGGAGAAGGCATGAGAATCCCCAAGACATTCTCTGGTCCTAAGGCGGCGGTGGCAATAGCAGCTACAAGAGCAGAATCAATCCCACCACTCAAACCAATTACTACTTTTTTAAAACCACACTTACGGGTGTAATCTCGGACTCCTAGGACTAAGGCTGACCAAATTTCTTCGTCTAGGCTGGCTGGGGCTGGTGCTATTGCTGCCGATGGTGGAGACTCTATAGTTGTTTCTGGTGGGGTGACCAGATCGTGTGTTTCTCGGTCATATTCCAAAATGACTAAGTCTGTTTCAAAGGCACGGGCGCGACATACCATCTCACCAGCCTGATTAAATGCTACACTACACCCATCAAATATCAGGTCATCATTGCCTCCTAGCTGATTGGCGTAGAGGATAGGTGTATGGTAACGGCTAGCGCTATGGCGCAACATTGCTTCCCGAGTTTTCTGTTTACCCGCGCTATAGGGTGAGGCGGACAAGTTTACCACTAGGTCTACACCCTGTTGAACTAAGTCTGTGATCGGATTGACTTGATAGCTGCGTTTGCCCCAAAACTCTTCATCGTTCCACAAGTCTTCGCAAATGGTAACACCGATTTTAATTGGAGAGTGGGCATTCTGAGTTGTGATTGCTGATGGCTGGTGATCAATGGTGAAGGAATTACTCTCCCGTCCTGGTTCAAAGTAGCGGTTTTCATCGAAAACATCATAGGTGGGCAAGAGTCGCTTGTGAAAAATCTGCCGTACTTTTCCCCCCTCTAGTAGAGCAATGCTGTTATATAAAGGTTTGCCACCAGCAAGCTCTGCTTTGGTATTCGGTGTTACTGTCCCCACCAAAACAGCTAGAGACAATGGTAGCTGCTGAGCTAGTTGTTGCACTTGTGTAGTCATCGACTCTCGAAACTTGGGATTGAGCAGCAAATCTCGTGGTGGATAGCCACACAAGGATAATTCTGGTGTCAGCAACAGACGCACATCCTGACTCGCAGCAGTGTTGGCTACTTCAAGAATCCGTTGAGCGTTGCCTGTAATATCACCAATGGTGGGGTTGAGTTGAGCGATCGCAATCTTCATCATTTTTGATTGTTTTTTATAGTTTAGGCCATCTACTTCACACAATCTTTAGTAATCTGGGTTTGGTTAGTAATTAAATGACAAAATATACAGTTTATATCGTCTTGACCAATCCGGTTTTTTTATCAAACCAAAAACTTGCTTATAATTAGCATTTTTTGTTGATATTTTTACTTCTTAATTAGTTGATAAACTTATTGGCAAATCAACTAAAAAACTTGCTATCAATATTAGTAATTTCTGATATCATAAATTACTAATATTGCATAAATGTTGAATTCCAAGAGTTATGTACCTAAAATTAGATACACTACACCTATAACACGCCAGATAGGTTCACGAGAACACCATCTTATCAAACCAATGTACATAGCTAATATTTTCACACATA